>JAZNJK010000118.1:0-23283 GCA_045578005.1 Eubacteriales bacterium
CCTCCGACTTGCTTCTCAAAGACCATCTAAGGTTATTTATGATAGAGCCTACTCAGCTATTGCTCTTGCTAAAAGAAGCGATTTTGATTGGGAAAGAATTTTAGATGGAGCTAATTGGTTCCACTTTACAGGAATTACACCAGCTTTAGGTGGTGAGCTTCCTGAAATTTGCTTAGATGCACTTAAGGTATGTAGAGAAAAGGGTATTACAACTAGCTGTGACCTTAACTTTAGAAAGAACCTTTGGACAAGTGAGCAAGCAGGCAAAGTAATGGGCGAACTTATGAAATTTGTTGATGTATGTATCGCAAATGAAGAGGACGCGGAAAAGGTGTTCGGCATTAAGGCTGAAAACACCGATGTTGATGCAGGTGTTGTAAATCACGATGGATATAAGAGCGTTGCAAAACAACTTAGTGACCGTTTCGGTTGCAAGAGAGTTGCAATCACCCTTCGCACAAGTATCTCCGCAAACGATAATAAGTGGGCAGCGATGCTTTACGATGTAGCAACAAATGACTACTACTTCTCTCGCTCATATGACATTCACATTGTTGACCGTGTTGGTGGCGGTGACTCATTCGGCGGTGGACTTATCTATGCTTCACTTATGGATAAAGCACCACAAGATGTAATCGAATTCGCAGTTGCGGCATCATGTCTTAAACACACCATTATAGGCGACTACAACCTCGTTTCCGTTCAAGAGGTTGAGGGACTTATCAAAGGTGGCGGAAGCGGACGCGTTCAAAGATAACCAAAATACAATAAAGAGCAAATGCCCCTTGTGGAATTCCATAAGGGGCTTTCTTAAAAGGAAAAATCGTGAAATATAATTTAGATAATAAAACAGTCGTTTTAACAGGTGCGTCAAGCGGAATAGGTAGAGAAATTGCCACTCGCCTTGTCAAAAATCACACTTGCACAGTCTACGGAATCGCAAGGCGCGAGGGCGAACTTGAAAAGTTAAGACAAACTCTTGGCGAAAAGTTCATTCCAATACCTATGGATATAACGCACAAAGAGAAATGGCACGACTTTTTTGCAAAACTTCAAAGCGACGGCATTGTCGTCGATACCCTAATCAACTGTGCGGGGATTTTGCCAAAATTTGCATCAGTTGAAAAATCGAGCGCTAACGATACCGAAAACGCACTTAATGTCAACTTTCTCTCGCAAGTGTGGGCGAGTGAAATTTTGCTCCCACTCATCAAAAAATCGACACAGGGTGCGATAATTTCGTTTGCAAGTTCAAGTGCGCTATGCCCGTTTGCGGGGGTTAGTTCCTACTGTGCGTCAAAGAGCGCATCAAAGGCATATTTCGAGTGTATGGCAAGGGAAAATAAAGAAATCTATGTAGCCTCGGTTATGAACGGATTTGTCAAAACCGATATAATGAAAAACCAAAACGCAACCGAGAGGGAAACAAAACTCTTTAATAAGGTGTGCGCCGACCTTGATAAAACCGTTACCAAAATCCTTCGCAAAATAGGGCGCAAAAAATCAAGAATTGTCGTCGGCGCTGACGCACATCTGATGAGCGCGCTTTACCGTCTTTTCCCTAATTTAGGACCGAAAATCATATCAAAATTTCTCAAAAAAACGAAATTTGAACTTTTTAAAGACATCTAAAAAATCACTCCCTTTGTGAAGGGAGTGATTTTTGTGCATTTTGCACAAAAATCGGGGGGGGGTATTTGTTTATTATGCGAATTGACTAAATTATGCCGTATATGATATAATTAGTGTGTAAAATTCTATAATAACGGGCGTATGCCCACAAGGAGAGAAAAAATGAAAAGAAAAATCATTGTAGTCGCTATGCTAATGACACTTATTGCGTGTCTTTTTGCAATAGTTACAAGTGCGGCTGAAATTCCCGAATGGACTGACATTACCGAGGTTGAGGGAATGTCGGACAAATCCGTTTTCGGTGATGACGGAAAGAAAGGCGCAACATCAAGAGTGCTAATGTCAGATGGAGTTACCTACCCTGCGTATTATATTTGCAAAGACTCCGAAACTCTTGGAATTGATCTTGCTACACTCAACACCAAGGCAAATAAAGCCTACACAAAAACTGATGTTGTCAGAATTGAAATCCCAAAAGGAATTCGTACCGTTTCCACTGCGCTGAGTGGTGAAAACGGATATACCTCCCTTGTGAGCGTTGTTATTCCGCTTGGCGTAGAGGTGATCAGCGCAAAAGCATTTCGTAGTTCCAATATTGTAGGAGAACTTGTGATTCCGGAGGGATGTAAGGAAATCGGAGCCTCTGCCTTCAGAGGAGCGAGCATTACTAAGGTAACCCTTCCGTCCACTCTTGAGTCTGTGGCTGAAACTGTATTTAAGGAATGCTCATCCTTGACAGAGGTTGTATCCAATTCAAAAATAATCGGAGATGAAATGTTCTATGACTGTGACGCTCTTTCAAGCATTACTCTTAGAAACACGGTTACAATAGGCGATCGGGCGTTTCTTAATCCGAAAGGTGGAACGGTGACTACGCTGAATATAACTGAACTTTCCTTGCCCGAGGGCTTGACATCTATCGGAGAAAGTGCGTTTGCAAGAGCTAAAATAACTACACTTATCCTTCCGTCTACACTTACATCAATAGGAAAAAATGCTTTTACTGAAAGCACAACTCTTAAAAAGGTGGTCGCCTTGAATACGCTTTTCGGTGTTGGAATGTTTTATAATTGCACCGCACTTAATGAGCTTGTGTTAACGGAAAAATTTGTAAATCTCAATGGTTCAACCACCTTGCAGGGCACTCCTCAAACCTCGTTTATCACCTATTATACAGGCACGGATCACGAAAGAATTAAAACCGTATGCGCCGATACGACCCGTCTTTCACAGGCTAAGTATTATTCTTACGAAGATTATCAAGATGAAAATTATACATACAACAAATATATGGTAATTTACGGCGCTAATCTTTGCGAGGTTGCGTTTGGCGGCGAACACGACTATCAAGGCACAGGATACTGTGTTGATGGCTTTGAGTGTAGTATGTGTCCAAAGGTAATTGACGGAACAGACGGACACGATATCGTTAAAACCATTGAGTATGCAAACGGTTTCGCAAAGGCAGGAACTATTTGTGAGATTTGTGAAAATGATGGATGTAAATATATTGTATCAAGCGACGCTCCCGCAATCTTTGAGTGCCTCGGCTTTTCAACAAGCCCCGATAACACAGGAATTTCAACAGGATTTATAGTAAATGCGCAGAGCCTTGATGAATATGAGAAGTTTATCGGTAAAAAACTCACATTCGGTGTAGTAATCTTTAATCCAAAATACCTTGCAAATGGTGACATTTTCACACAAGACGGAAAACTTAACGCATCAAAGGGCGCACTTCAAGTTGAATTTGACCTTGAATACTCAATCTATAATATGTCCGTGTCGGGAATGAGCCTTGAAAACTCGGCACATACCGCACTTGAACTTATTTTTGCGGGCTATGCTTACCAAGGAAACGATACATCATCAATTCAAACATTCCAAAAGGACTATGTTGGAACACAGGAAAAACCAATTTCGTCACCTATGGCAAGTAAAGTTACAAGAGGTGACAGTGTCCTTTATACCATAAAACTTCAAACAGTCCTTACCCCTGCTCAAATTTCCTTCGGCAAGGAAGGACTTGAAGAGTTTTAAAACACATATCAAAAAAGATGGTAGAATTTCTACCATCTTTTTATCTATTTTTAGCAAGTTCTCGCTCTATTTCCTTTTGAATTTCGCTTTGTTCAAGTTCAAGTGTTTTGTCAAAAAGAGAACGCGACTGTTTGTATTCCTTATGCTTGAAATACGAACTTAATTCGGGATAGTTTTTGTGCAGTTGCTTTGTCGTGCTTACGATAACAACAATTGACACAATATAAAATGTCGAAATAACGACACCGCCCGTTAATGAGTTTATGATGCGCCTTGTAGAGTCTTCAAGTTGAAGTAGTGTAATAATTGCCGTTTGAAGCGCAAGCACCGCCATTAACGCACCACAAAAACTCATATTTGAGTAAGCGGTGAAAATGGGATTTTTCCTCATCTTCGCTTGAACAACTTTTACAACACCCGCAATGAAGTAAACGCAAGTGTAAATAAAGTAACCAAATGTAATTATCGGTCCGTAATAGTAATGCTCATTATGGTAAATCATCTGCACCACCATAACCGTCGTTGGCACGGTGATAATAAGCATTGATAGACCGAAGAAACGCCATACCCTAAGTGAAATAGCCTTTCTTTCTCTCATATTCTCGCATTTGATAATGTGGTTTTGTTTAATCAAAAGCGCAAATTTGAGAAAGCCGAATATCGCATAAAAAATACCGATAGATGTCCACCAAGCCGATTTGGAAACAAGACCCAAAAAGAGTGTGAACAGCGCATAAACCGTGTTACCGATAAATCCGATTTGCATAACGATATTAGAACGGTATTCGTAATCATACACATATCTTGTGGCAAAAGTGTTTTTGTAAATAATCTCCTTAACCTTATATACATGGTCAGGTAACGGGACAACGATGTTTATTGCCGTGAATACGGTAAAAATATATGTAAAAACATGAAGTCCAACGCTGACATTAAAGGTTAGCGTGATGAAAAACAACACCACACAGGTAAGAATACAAACGACAGTGAGCCACAGTCCGATATGTGAAATTCTAAACCATATTTTCCTTAAAATTTCCATTATATCTCCAAATTAAACGAATAAACAGCAAATGATAGGCAAGAATATCGCAGGGAGCATATTTGCAACTTTAAATTTGGTCGCCCCTACCATATTAAGACCGATTGCAAGAATAAGTGCCGAGCCACATCCGTTCATAAGCGAAATAACCGCCGACGGTAAAAAGTCACCGACAAGAATTGCAAGCAGTTCAATAAGTCCTTGATAAATAAACACCGACACCGCCGAGAAAATTGTGCCAATTCCAAATGTCGCACCAAAAATTATTGAACTTATCATGTCAATAGCCGATTTTGCAAGTAAGGTGCTTTGCGCCTCACCCTGTGAAAGACCGCTTTCGATAGCGCCCGTAATTGCCATAGCGCCAACACAAAATAGCAGTGTCGCATTGACAAATCCCGTTGAAATGCGCTTTTTGTTATCCTCACTTGAAACCTTGCCTTTTGAAAACTTTTTTTCAACCGCTTTACCGAGTTTTTCAAGTCCGAGGTCAATATCGACAATCTCGCCAATGAGTGTGCCAAGGGCAATACAACCAATAGCGATAAGAAAACCGAAATCGCCAAAAGTTTGACCAGCGCCCGACATTCCCGAAATCATTCCCGAAATACCGATGAACATAACGCAAAGTCCAACCGCGCGCATCATCGCATCGGGGATTTTCTTCAATTTTTCGTGTTTTTCCAAAACTCCCGAAAGTAGCACACCGACAATACCTCCGACAATAATGCCAAGGGAGTTGATTATAGTTCCCAAAAAAATCATTTTTTCTTTTCCTTGTAAATAGCGTTGGCAAGTGTGCAGAAATCCGTAATAGAAAGTCGCTCACCTCTAATGTTCGCATCAAAACCGCACTCAACAATTATTTCGCAAATTCGAGCCTTTGGTATATATGAAATATGAGATGAGAGCGAATTTGAAAGAGTCTTGCGCCTTTGAGCAAATGCTCCTGCAATAACCTCAAACAGTGTCTTTTCATCATCAACCCGATAAGGAATTTCATCAAACAGTTCAATCCTAATCACGCTTGATGTAACACTTGGTGCGGGTAAAAAGTTATCAGGAGTAACATCAAATAGCCTTTTTGCAATGCCGTAGTAGTTAATTGATGCCGTAATAGCACCGTATTCACTGTCACGGTTCGTTGCGCAAAGTCGCTGTGCAACCTCTCTTTGAACCATAACGGTAATGGAGGACAAGCGACCTCTTGCCCCTTCAAGTAATCTCATTAAGATAGGGGTAGTAATATAGTAAGGAAGATTTGCGCAAACCGAAATATGCGCACTTCCAAAATGTTCGGTAAGAAATGTGTCAAGGTCAAGTTTCAAAAAGTCCGTGTTAATAAGCGTAAAGTTGTTATGTTCCGCCATTGTTTCGTTAAGCACGGGAATTAAAGTTTTGTCAATCTCAACCGCTACAACCTTGTCGTATCTTTCGCAAAGTTCATTTGTCAACGCACCAATACCAGGACCGATTTCAAGCGCATAAGTGGGATTTTTCTCTTTTGAAATATGATAGTTAAAACTTTCCTCGGCAATGTCAAACGGCACGCTCGGATTTATTAAAAAGTTTTGTCCGAAACTCTTTTTCGTGCCGGTAGAATGGCGTTCAAGAAGAGCCTTTACAGTCTTAATGTTGCATAAATTCATTTTTTAAAAACCTCTTGACAAACATAGCGAATTATAGTAAAATAATGAATGCGCTGGGATAGCACAGTGGTAGTGCAGCTGACTCGTAATCAGCAGGTCGTGAGTTCAAATCTCATTTCCAGCTCCAAAGCCAACGGAAAACCGTTGGTTTTTTATTTTATATTATAATATCACAAAAAAATCGGTTAGTCAATAAAAAACGGCAAAAAAGCATTCAAGCATAAAAAGTGCGTGATATATATCATCATATATATCAAATATGCGAGATTTATATTTCACATTTTGTCAAAAGTGTGTTATACTCTAATCGTAGAGAACAAGGTCTCAATCTCAGGACATCGGCCCTGCTAAATTACGCACACGACATAATGTTTTCTCTCTTAAAAAGAAAATCGGCTGTTTTAAACGCAGTCGGTTTTCTTTTTTGTTTATAGGCTCTTCCTCAATACAAGTCATACTTTGCAAAAAGGACAAAACTGATATAAATTTGGCTATCAATTTGCCCGATAAATAAAATTCTTGATTTTATCATAAAAATATGATATAATAACCATATATGCGCAAAATAAAAGGAGTAATTATGAACGAAGCAATCAAAAATATGATAGAGCGCCAAAGTGTGCGCGCGTTCAAACCCGATATGATACCAAGCGATGCACTCGACCTTATTTTAGAGGCGGGAACACACGCACCGACAGGTCGAAACAGACAATCCCCAATCATATTAGCGATTACAAACAAGGAAATGCGAGATAAAATCTCAAAAATGAATGCCGAAATTATGGGCGTTAACTCCGACCCATTCTACGGCGCACCCGTCATTCTTGTCGTTTTGGCAAACAAGGATTTTCCAACCTACATTTACGACGGCTCAACCGTTATGGAAAACCTTATGTTGAGTGCGCACTCCCTTGGTATAGGCAGTTGTTGGATTCATAGAGCCAAAGAGGAATTCGAAAGTGACGAGGGCAAAAAAATCCTTGCCGACCTTGGAATTACAGGCAATTTTGAGGGAATCGGTCATGTCGCACTCGGCTATGTGGACGGAAAACTCGCACCCAAAGGACCAAGAAAAGAAAACTATGTTTACTTTATAAAGTAAAAGGCAAAAAAATCATAGCAAAATCCCCTAAACTGACAAAATTTCAAAAAAATGTTGACAAATCAATAATTATGTGGTAATATATGAGCGGTCAACAAAAAATTGATTAGTCAACAAAAATATTTTAGGAGGATTTATGGAAAATTCAGAGCGTTTTTTGAACTTTGTGCTAACAATTGATAGGATTTCAAAGAATATCAAACGCATAAAGGACAATGCAATGGAAAAGTATAACCTTAGGAGTGCGCATGTAATGTGTCTTTTCAGTCTTGTAAAGACAGGAGAGGGACTCAGTTCAACCGAACTTTCCGAGGCGTGCGGAGTAGACAAGGCATTTGTATCCCGTGTCACAACCGAACTTGAAAAAAGAGGTTACATTGAAAGAAGTAAAAATTCCCGTGGTAGCATCTACAAATGCAAATTCATTTTAACTGACCAAGGAAATGAAGTAAAAGATTATATGAACAACAAAATCGCCGAGGTTATGAACGGAGTAAGTGGCGAACTTTCTGAGCATAAATTAAGAGCATTCTATGAAGTTCTTTCAACATTAGATGAAAACATTTCGTTCCAATTAAAGGAGGAAAAATATGGCAACTAATACAGTTAAACCATCGGATTTCAAAATTCAAATCGACAGTCTTTATTCGTATTTCGAGCGTGGAAAAAACCTTTATGGTGACAAAACGCTTTATAGATTTAACAAGGTAAAGGATGAAGAAGTTCAAGTTTCGTATAGAGAAATGTTTGACCTCATCACCGACCTTGCCCTTGCATTCAAGAAAATCGGAGTGGAAGGCAAAAAAGTTATTCTTCTTGGAGAAACAAGTGTTCAATGGATCGCATCTTACATCTCAACAGTAACCGCTGACGGTGTAATCGTTCCAATCGACCCACTTCTTCTTGAAGAGCAAATTGTTGAATTCACCAAGTTTGCAAAGGCATCATATGTTGTATGCTCACACAAATTTGAGGAAATTTTCAAAAAGCACGAGAGCGAACTTGAAGGAGTCGAAAAGGTAATCGTTACCGACCGCACTCAGTTCACCTTGTCACCCGAGGGTGAATATGTTGATGAAAAGTTCACAACATTTAATAACATTCTATCCCTTGGCAGATACCTTGCATCAAACACCGATATGACTCTTGACACAAGAAATCACGATGTCAAAAAACTCGGTATTCTTCTTTTCACATCAGGAACAACAGGCTCATCAAAGGGCGTTATGCTTTGCGAAAGAAATGTCTGTGCCGTTCTTGAAGGAATTTACCCACTCCTTGCAGGTCTTACTCCCGAGGATTCGGTAATGTCCGTTCTTCCAATTTATCACACCTATGAAATGAGTGCGGGAATTCTTGCACCAATGCTCTACGGTATGACCGTTTCGATAAGCGACGGAATTAAGTATGTTTCAAAGAACATTAAGCAATTCAAACCAAGCGTAATGGCGCTCGTTCCTCTCTTTGCAAACCAACTTTACAAAACAATTCAAAAGAATATTCAAAAACAGGGCAAGGAAAAGACACTTGCAACAGGTCTTAAAATCAGTAACACCCTTCTCAAATTCCACATTGATGTTAGAAAGAAACTCTTCGGTCAAGTTCTCCAAGGTCTTGGCGGAAACATCAAGGCATTTATCGTTGGCGGTGCTGCGCTCAACCCACAAATTGCCGACGGATTTGAAAACTTCGGAATTAAGGTTCGCCAAGGTTATGGTATTACCGAGTGCGCTCCACTTATCTCCGTTATTCCTCTCCATGAAAAGAACAATCCTGCATCTTGCGGTAAACTTATGCCAGGTATGCAAATCTACATCGACAAAGAAAAATCCGGTGATTCCTTCGGTGAAATCGTTGTTAAGGGCGACAATGTAATGCTCGGCTACTATGAAAATCCCGAGGAAACCGAAAAGGTTCTCTCACCTGACGGATGGTTTAAGACAGGTGACTACGGCTATGTTGATGATGAGGGCTATATCTACATCACAGGTAGAAAGAAGAATGTAATCGTTCTTCAAGGCGGAAAAAATGTATTCCCCGAGGAAATTGAGGAGTATATAGAAAACATTTCTCTCGTTGAAGAGGTAGTAGTTGTAGGCGACGAAAACAAAGAAACAGGCGTTGTTTCAGTAGTTGCACTTATCTATCCTAACCACGAGGAGTGCGAAAGACTCGGACTTATTCAAAAGGAAGAAATTTACGCTCACATGAACGAGGAAATTCAAAACATCAATAAGCGTTTGGCATCTTATAAGCACATCACAAGAATTGAAATCCGTGATGAACCATTTGAAAAAACAACATCAAGAAAAATCAAACGCCACACAATCAAAAAAGACTAAAAAACAAAAGGAAGTTGCGAAAGCAACTTCCTTTTTAAATTAAATGATAATATTCATCGCATTAAGTGGCTCAATTTCATATTCTTTGCCACAAATTGTGAATTTAACAGACACATCTTCGGGGTTAACGACAATGTATGCGGTCTTGTCGCCATCGTGCCAAGCGGAAGAAAGTAGCCGTGGAAGACGCACACTCTTCCTACCCCTAAACATAGGAATATCAATTTTTTCGCACTCAATTTCGGGTGCGTTTTTCATCTTGCCCGAGTATAGATATTTCTTGCCACAATCACTGTAAAACTTCATCACATTTCTAATGAATGTAAGCGCCTTTTCCATATCGGGACGGCTCTCGAAATCATTCGTTCCCC
Organism: Eubacteriales bacterium; assembly: GCA_045578005.1. GTDB lineage: Bacteria > Bacillota > Clostridia > Oscillospirales > CAG-272 > RGIG2000. Next base: position 10,179 of record JAZNJK010000118.1, read on the forward strand.
AATGGCTCATAAGTGTTCCGTTTGGTTGAATTATAAGTGTCATCATATCACCGATAGAGAATGAATAAGCAAGACGGTAGCGGAGGGTGTCGACGCTCGGCTCAAACGGACAACCGCACTGATTTCCCATAAAATTCCTCAAATATTCGTGATAAATGAACGCAAATACAGGCACAGGTGTCCCAAAAGGATAGTTCAACTCAAAACGGTTGTCACTCATCAAAAGTTTGCTAATAAACGGTTCAGCCGACGCACTTTCGCAACCAAAAACCATATTGTTCGACTTCTTTCGCCAATCACGAAGCAACGATATCATATTAGAAGTCATCCATTCCCCTGGCATTGGCGCATGTCCGTGTTCTTTTGCATAGCATAAATACTGTCCGCCACCGTGATTTTGGTCAAGAATTTGCGCATAGTCAACCCCACTTGAAAATAGCGGAGAATATGCCTCGTCAAGAATAGCACGACCTTTTTTTGATGCAGGGCAAATATCATATCCGTATCGCTGATAAGGGCAACAGGTCCTTCCAAGTTCAGGCTTGTTTTCGGGCGAATGACATACACCTTCAAGCACTCCGTCGCGCTCAATTTGTTCTTCGCAGTTATATTCTTCAATAAGTGTGCTACGGAGTGTGTAGCCAAATCCCGAGCAGTAAACGCCAAGTAAGTCGCCTTGTGCGTGTAAAATGTCTCTAAATTTATTAAACTCATCAACCCCGCCAAACGGTGGCCAAATATAAGGTGGGGCCCAAGGCGCAGTCCCTTCCCAATGCATAAGAAGTGACATTATCTTGCACCCTGTGTCGTTTTTTATCTTGTTTAAGATAGGAAGTGCGTTTGTGTAAGGGAATAGAGCATTCGGTTCCATCTTATCCATATCGTGAATACCGCGCACAGGATATGTTACAATAAGAGGCATATCTTGATACCATTTTGGCAAAGTCGCATTTTCACCCGTCGGCACAACATCAGATGGTAAATTTTTCTCAAACCAACCACGATAAATCTCACACGCACCCTTCCAATCGCCCGAAAATGTTTCCCAAATAATAGGATAATCCATCTCGAACTCCGCACCAAAATCCGCGCCCGAGTAAAGTCGCATTTGTAGGCAAAGACCGTTTTCGTAAGGATAAAAATCCACACCCTTCAAGGCTCTTTTTGTATCGTGTGCCCCAAAGTAAAATCCAATATCATTAAAAAGGTAAGCCATAAACTGTGAGCATACCATGTTAGGAAACATAAAGTAAGCCCCCGATGAAGGAAACTCCATTTCGTATCGTGGAAGTAGTGTTTCATCGTCAAGTAGCATTCCCTCGTTGTAAGGGAATAAAAGTGTGCCACCTTGCGCATCGTTTTTGCTCAAACGGGGCATACAAATCTTTGCAACTTCTATCCATTCAAGCGCATATAAAGAGGGAATACCCGTTACCGACACGCGCCATTCAATGTTGTCACCGCTACGAACAAAAACACGCACCGTCACCCCGTCAAGCGCACCGCCAAAACCGCTAAATGCGATACTTCCCTCACTATTTTGATGTTTTTTCGCCATATCTGAGCGGATTAAAACGCACCCGCCGTCAGTGTCACGAAACCGCGCCGTAAAGATAGGGCAATTGTTTGTAAGTCGCTCTTTGCCACCAATAATAGCCGAGCAAATTATTCCGCAAGACTCGTCAAGCGTAACTTTTATATCTTTTGCAAAAATTTTCATATAATATCCCCCAAAAGAATGAATGAACTATCTCAATTATACACTCAAAAAGGGAAACAGTCAACCCATAATAAAAAATAACTTAATTGCGCATTTAATTTTCGTAAATTTATTTACAAAGCGCTCCTTGTGTGATAAAATATCTATATCAAATTGTTCAAGCAAGGAGAACTTTTATGAATAAGGAATTTCCAAAAGTTAAACATAAAGTAATTGACTCACACCTACACCTCTACGACTACATAGATGAGAACGGAAACTATTTTTTCGATTGTTTCGAGGAATATAGAAAGGAAATGGGACTTGCAGGTCTTAACCTTTGTGCATTGCCGTCAGGCTATGGTAGCGATGTTACAAACAACCTAATGTGCGCAGTCTATAAACTCATAAATAAGGGGACCTTTGCCCACGCAGGACTCCTATACGATAAATACCCAATGGGCGATACATTACCCGACGGAATGGACTTTGTCACCCAACTTGATGAACTTGAAGCCATAGGTTTTGACGGTATAAAAATGATTGAGGGTAAACCCACCGTCCACCGCACAATCGGTAAAAATCTTCTAAATCCTAACCACGATAAATTCTTTGCCGAGGCACAAAAGCGTGGCACACATATCACCTTCCATGTAAACGACCCAAAGGAGTTTTGGACAACCGAAGGACTTGATTATTACGGTGATGATACCTTTGCCACCCATGAGGAACTTTATAGACAAGCATATAAAATCCTTGAAAACCACCCGAATTTGAAGGTGACTTTTGCCCATTTCTTCTTCAAATCCGAGCACCCCGAAGACTTGGCACAACTCTTTGAAAAGTATCCAAATATGTGCGTAGATTTAACACCAGGTTGGGAGATGTATCTGTCTTTTTACGAAAATAAGGAATACTTCAAGAACTTTTTTGAAAAATATTCCAAGAGAATTATGCTCGGCACAGACGCATATTTTCCAAGACCGAGCGAGTGTAGTATGTGGCTCGTCGATAGAGTCTATCGCTTCCTTTCAAGCCCCGATGTGGTCAAAGCCGTAGCCGACCGCTATGAGTCAGGCCTCTGCATAAACGACGATGCACTAAACGATATCACCTATAAAAACTTCGAAAACCGCATCGCCAAAACCCCTAAACCCATAAATAAACAAGCCCTCAAAAACTACTACCAAAAATATAAACACCTCATGACCGAAAAAGACATCACCTTCACCGATATGGTCTTTTCCAAATTCGTAGATTAACCCACCCCAAATCAACAAAATATCCCCAAAAAGAGCCTCGGCTCTTTTTGTTTTTGCCCACTCAAAACTGTTAGTTGTTTTGCACAAAAATCAAAATCACATTTTGTTGATTATGCCAATTGACAAACAACTTATTAAGTAGTAAAATATTATATATAATATTGTAAATCTTGAAACTCAATGTTTATGATTAAAAACAAAAAGCACCTCTTTTTAAGAGATGCTTGATTGACCTTGGATTAGTCTATGACACCGTTCTTGTCCTTGTCGGGTCTGTTGTCTTCCGGAACATATCCCCAATCATCACTAACACTTGGACCATTTGGTGAGGTTGAGGGGTTTGGATCATTGCAAGCAACAATGTTGATGGCAAGTGATACCAACATCAAAAGACAAACAACAAGAGATAAAATCTTTCTAAACATGTAAGTCTCCCTTCAATAATTCATGTAAAGATTTTATCATATACCAAAGCTTTTGTCAACACTTAATTACGAAAATAAATTTAGCAATAGGAGAAAAATTATGAAAACAAAAAACATCGTTCGAAGAATCGTTGCCGTTTCTTTGGCGTTTTTGATGTTACTGCCGTTATTGACATGGATTGAACAACCGGTTTCGGCAGAGGGAAGCGCTCTTGAGGGATTTTGGGAAGCGTTGCTTCCTGACGACGCAAAGGATGTAACGCCCGGCGAGATTACAGAGTTAGACCTACAATGTTTTGGTTATGGCTACAATGTCGCATCTGGAAAGCCTCTTGAAAAAGGAAATCTTTTGAAGGGCGCGATACTTGACATGAGCAATCCCGAACTTTTGGCAAGCCTAAAGGCAAGAAACTATACAAAGACAGATATGAAGTCGTCTGTTTTGTTTAGTTCTCGCGAATTGTCGAGCGCTTTTGGAAGCACGTTTAGCGGTGGAATAGGTGGAAATATTGCTGCTGTTTCTTTAAATATCGATGCTATGTTCAATCGTTCTGAAACAGTAGAAAATGCTATAAGCGAAAGATATGAACTTTACAATGCTGTTGTTGAAAAAAAGCAGGTATGGACTTCTTTTTCGGCAAAAAAACTTCGTGATTATTTATCCGATGAGTTCTTGGCAGATATTCAGTTTATAGATAGCGAAGCTGAGGCGATTAAGTTTTTGGAAACATATGGCACACACCTTTTCCCCGGATATACCTTTGGCGGAAGATTGGATGTGTCAAACTATATGGTATCAAACACCGACTCACTGAGTGTTGCGGAAGGTCTTACTCTAACCGCAAAAATGGGAGCGGCTATTGCAACTTGTAATGCTGGCGCGTCGTTTGGTTTTGAGCAACAATATCAAAACAAGGAAACTAATGTAAATCAAAAGAGTTTATACAAATACAGGTCCATAGGCGGAAAATCCGTAGCAGGTCTATCGCTTGATAACTTGTTTCAGTATCATGAAGATATAGGAAACGGTCATTATGAATATGATGAATGGGTGAATTCAATAGATAGAGATAGAAATCTTGATATATTGGGTGTTGCATATGGCTTGAGCGCGATTCCTGTTTGGGAGTTGTTCCCCAGCACTGAGCAAGCAAGCGTTGCCCGTGGTTATGTCCTTCGTGCATACGCAAAGATGTGCGGAGACAAACTTCAGGAATATAACAAACAATATCCATATTTGGATAGAGAATTTGGAGATGATGAAGATCAAGAGGCGGACGGCGCGATTACCGAATATATGTCATCTCTTGGAAATATCGTTTGGTCCCCGACTTCCGTTGATCAAGAAAACAAGATTATGCACTCAATAACCGCAGGTTCAACTGTTTATCTACAAAGTGAGCATATTGGCGTTCCTGCAGGTGAACTCAATTACAAAGTAATTGGTGGAACTTCTAATGTTAACTTGATTGATGGAGCAAACGGAGTTTTCACTGTCACAGGTGCTGTTGACAATGAGTTTGTTTTAGGTTTGTATAACGGAAATACAGAACTTGATTTTATTTCTTTCAAGATAGTAAAGAGAGAATTCTCGGGCGGAGCAGGAACAAAGGATAACCCGTATTTAATCTCAACTGCCACTGAACTTCAAAATTTGTTAAATCAGTCAAAATGGTGGGGAGCCAACTATTATTTCCTTTTGGTAAATGATATAGATGCTTCGTCTATTAGAGTTCAAACGCCAATGAGCGAGTCTAATCCTTTCCGTGCAACGCTTGACGGTGGATTCCATACTATCAGAAACTACACCTCAACAGCAGATTCCTATCCAATTCCTACAAACACCGATATTGGTTTTGGACTTATTGGATTTAATATGGGAACGATTAAAAACCTTAAACTTGATGGCATTAACATTACGATAAATAATGCTGAAAAGCAACTCTACCCCAACTTATATGGTGGAGCTATAGCAGGTGTAAATGCCGGCAAAATTGAAAACTGCGTTGTTTCAAATTCAACTATTGATGTTAGAAAAACATATGTGTCGAATGACAATGATGAAATCGCGTATTTTGTTATGGTAGGTGGAATAGCAGGCTCAAATAGAGGCACTATTAAAACAAGTGGAGCGTATAATGTAAATGTTCGTTCACAACTCAATTCAGACTTGAAAGATGGTATTAACTGTTATACAGCAACAGGTGGCCTTGTAGGTCTTCTTAAAGGAGGAACGATTGAAGAATGTTTTGTTCATTTCACAGAAGGTGCAAATGGCACGCGCTTGCTTTCTCAAATTGTAGGAAGTGAGAAAAATAAACCATACGCTCGCGGAATGACAGGCTCTTTGGTAGGTTGGGCGGATAAGGGCAATACCTCATCGCCAAAAATTTCAAACTGCGTAGTTGATATACCATCGAAACTTTATACAATTCTATCCCATGTAAAAACCAAGAATAACACATCGGGAAAATATGCGGGAACAGTTATTGGATTTAATCAAGGTTTTGAAGGCAACGCAAACATAACTGGTTGTAATGTATTAAACTCAACAAGACGAGAGAACATATCTCCCGGAAGTGATATTGACCTCGCAACAGTAGCCAACGGAGCCGGCGGATGCTATATGTCGGATGAAAATGATACAACATACAAACTCTCTGTTGCAGGAAACGACTCTATAATCCTTAGAGATTCTATAAAGTATGAGGACCTTTCCGCTGTGTTAGACAGTGATATTTGGAGTGCGGATACAAACGGCAATGCAATAATTTCTGCAACCGATATAACAGGACTTAATGTGAGCATAGGAAAGACACATTTTGCATACGGAACATCATGGACACCTATCGGCACAAGCGTTACTCTTGTAAATCGCGGTGGCGGAGAAATAAAACCGATTGCATATACATTGAATACTGGTAGTTTCTCGTCAAACATCATTGGCAATTATAATGTAATAATCACCGTTGGTGGAAAGAGCAAATCAACACTCGTATCAGTTGATAAGTGTGAAATTGTTTCAATATATGTAAGCGATAACACCGATCCGGAAAAATCTCCTCTTTATATGGACACTGTATATAGCACGGAGGGAAGAAATTTTGAAATCATCGCCCTTCTTACAAATGGAAAAAAGATTTCTCTACTTACCCAAAATAACCTCAGCTATGTAAATTATCCGGCTAATACATACACAATTTCGGATCAACCACTCAAATTCGGCGAGAACAAGATAGAGGTAACATACGGCGCACTCAAAGATAGTTTTATTGTTGAGGCAATAGAAAACAAGGTTGAAAGCATCAAAATAGAAGTTGCTCCTGAAGATACTAATTACCGTGTTGGCACGAAATTTACAACTGACGGTATGGTAGTAACCGCTACATATACCGACGGAACAACAAAAATTATCAACAACAAGGATCTTGAAATCATAGGCGCCACAATCATAGAAGGTGAAAGCACAGTTATCGTTTCCTATGGTGAATATAAGACTGAAACAGTAGATGTAGTTGGTTTCGTTCCTTTAACAATAAAGGAGCTACCGACAAAGACCGTGTTTGAGGTTGGCGAAAATATAAATCTTTCAGGTCTTGTTCTTTCATACACAACCGATGGAGTAAATTATACCGATATTTTCCCACAAAATTGCATAATTTCCGAAACAAGCTTGTCAGTTGTTGGTGACAATGTTATAACTGTAAAATATGCAGGTCAAAGCGTTTCGTTAACACTTGTGGGACTTCCAAGAAAGTATACCATTAAATTCCTTGGATTTAACGGTCAACTCATTAGTGAGGCAAAATACGAAATGGGCGCAACAGTTAATGTTCCAACCGCACCAAGCGTAAACACCTACACATTCGTTTCGTGGGATAAGCCGATAACAGAGGTTACGGGCGATACCACATACACAGCAATCTATGAAAAGACTAAGTATGTAATAACCTTCATTGGTTTTGACGGTTCTGTTATTGATGAACGAGAATACAGTCATGGCGACACAGTAATTCCGCCAACAGCACCAAATGTAGACGGATATACATTTATTTCGTGGGATAAGGTGATAACTATCGCATTAGGAAATAAAACTTATACCGCGGTTTACGAAAGCAATGTAGCAACCCCTGAACCGCCAATTCCTGATGCTCCCGAAAAAGTAAAAGGTGATTTTGATAAAGACGGACAAATCACCGCAAAGGACGCAGTTCTCTTGCTTCAATACATTCATTTTAAAGATGTGGTAATCGATAATCTGTCCGATATAAATGGAGATGGTAAAATTACCTCTAATGACGCAATTTATATTAGCAATTATCTAAGCGATCCAATTACATATCCAATAAACTAACATTCAAAATCCAACGGAAAGGAGAGGAAATAAGTGATAAAAAAGCTCATATCCCTAATGATGTCAATCATTTTGTTGTTTTGCTGTATTCCACCCGTGTCAATCGTTTCACAGGAAGAAGAGCAAAAAAGTAGCGGTTTGAAAGAGTTGAACGTTTACTTCTTTCCTCTCAATCCGGAGGGGTCTACAACTCATGCAACGGGTGATTCGTTCATTATCACCTGTGGAAGCACGGAGATATTGGTCGATGCAGGAGCAACATCGCAATCGGCAAGTATTATAACCAAAAAAATGGAACAAGTTATAAGCGATGATGGTGTTTGGGATTACATAATAGTAACACACCCTGACAAAGACCATATATCCGCATTTCCATCGGGAGTTTTTGATAAGTTTAGGCACTCCGACGATGGTAGTGACGCAAGATGGACGGTTGAAACGTTTATCGATTTCGATATTACAAATGATGACACTGTTGATTTCGAAGAAAAAAAAGATTTCTTTTCAACCGATGTATATAAGAGTTATGCAAACTTGAGAGGATACATTGTAGAAGCAAGTAAAGCGAACTATTATACCGCCTCTCAATGTTGTTGGGAGCAAAGAGGGTTAAAACTCGCCCCCAAAGAGGGAGCAACAAACAAGTTTGCGTTAGACGGTGGAGCGACATTAACCATTTTGTATAACTATTACTATGATCATCGAGCGAACAGTGGACAAACGGTGCAACCTTATGAGAAAAACTTGTTATCGGTTTGCTTCCTGATAGAACATGGATCAAACACGCTTTTGTTCACAGGAGATTTGGAGGAATACACGACTCCAATAGAAGATGGTGGTGGACAGCAAAAACATGGTGAATCGCTTCTTGTTGAATATAATGAACAATTGAAAAATGGTGTCACATTTTACAAAGCAGGACACCATGGAAGTTCAACATCATCAAGCGAAGCGTTTATAGATGTTATAAAGCCGAAATATGTTGTGATTCCTACTGTGGCAGGATCAACAGAGTATGGTTTCCCAAGCAAGTATGTAATGAAAAACTTGCGTAAATACACCGAAAATATTTACATCACTGAAATGGCTATAAATAAAGAGGTGCAAGGAAATGAAAAAACTGTTGGTTGGAGACCGTATGACGGAAACATCACAGTAACATCAAACGGAAGCGATATGAATATAACAACGGATAAAACTCTTCACACATTCGCATTTGATGTTGATAATGGTGTAAATGGCGTAGGTCATTGCGTTTTGGCAAAAAGTGGAAATACCGAGGTCTTAATTGACTGCGGAATTTATAGTAATAGCATTTCGCAAATCAACACAATGAGTTTTGTTGATGATATTGAAAAATATTGCTTTGATGGAAAAATAGAATATCTAATAGTCACGGGATCTCAAACCGAGTGTCTATCCAACATACTCGGAGAGTATAGTAAAGGTCAACCTCAAAACAACGGAATTTTAGGAAAATTTGATATCGGCACGATTATAGATTTTGGAAATAACACGAATATAAGTGCATCTGTTTCGAATGGTTGGCTTGCTCGATATAGGCAAGAGCGTGATAACCTTGTTAAAACGACTTCTTGCGAATATTATGTCGCGAAAGATAAAAATAGTTTTAGAGTTCATAATGGATTTAATATCAAAATTTTTAATACCGAAGATGCGAGTTATCAAGGCGAGGACAACTATTCATTAGTCGTTTTAATCAATTTCTTTGGCGAAAAGTTGTTATTTACAGGCGATTTGACAAGTTTGGAGGGAGCGGAAGATAGACTCGTTTCCTTGCATCAAAACGAAATAAAGGATGTAACCTTCTTTTTGTCGGGTGGAAACGGTCAAGAAATTTCCAACTCCAACGCTCTTTTGAAAACGATAAAACCAAAATATACGGTTGTGAATTCAAATGTAGCATCAACTATTGGTTGCACAAAATTCCTTTCTTATGAAGCGTGTAGTAGAATGGCATATTACACTCAAAATCGCGAGAAACAAGTTTATTTAATGAGTAGCGTTGACGATGAATATGGAAATCGCAACGAAAGTATGAGATTTTCCATTGAAACAAAGAATGGAAAAGTAACCAAGAAAGAAGTTTCATATGTTTACCTCGACGAGCAGGTTACAACACTTGAAACATCTGAATGGTATCAAAGTCAAAAACAGTAAGGAGAAAGTCAATGAAAAGATATCTAATTGCGCTTTTATGTTTGCTTTTAATAATTTCAACCACATTTGTAGGCTGCGATTCTGGTCAAGAAAGTAGCAACAGCGCAAGCAGTAGCGTGAAATATTCGGAAAGTAGTTCTGAAATCGAATCAAGTGAAGAAAGTAGCACTACCGAGGAAGAATCAAGCACCACAGAGGAAGAAAGTTCTGAAAGTAGCACTACCGAGGAAGAGTCAAGTAGTGAGGAAACAACTCAAAAACCCGAAAAAATAGTTATATCCTCTATCTCCACAAGCGTGAATGTCGGTGAAAAAATAACAGTAACAGTAGCGTTTAATTCTCTTGAAGATGTAAAAACATTCGGATTACGCCCGTTGTTCGATGATGAATATTTTGAACTCGTTAGTGGAAAAATGCTCATTACGGGAGCAATTAGCAATTTTAGTGACGGAATAGGCGTAGTTGCGTTTGATGACTGCGTGGACCTTGACAGTCAAAATGTAATGCAGTTTGTCTTGAAGGCTAAAAAAGCATCACAGTCAGAGATGATTGGATGCGAAGTGTCCGTAAAGGGCGAAGGAGATAAGGTTATTGTCGTTTCACAACCTGTAGATATTGTGGTAACGATAAAATAGAGAAAAATACTCAGCCCAAAGCGATCAAAGGCAAAAACGCGAAGGTTCAAAAGATTTTGCGAGAAAATAAAAGAAAATCGGAGGTTAAAAGCCTCCGATTTTGTGTTTTGTTGTAAAGCGTATGAGTTGTGAAGTTCAACCAAAGATTAGATGCCGTCCGTGCCGGTTAAGGGGTCTTTGAAGATATTGAGTTGGGGAGTGAGAAATGTGAAGATTACGAACATTATTCCGATGATGCAAAGTGCGATTAGAGCGAGGCGAGGGTGCTTGCATATAGTCGCTTCCTTTTTGAATTGTCGAGTTTCATAAACGAACACCATTAGTGCGCTTACGAAGAAAATCGCAATATTAAACCAATCGGGTGAGCGCCCAATTACGCCATTATAAGTATAAAAAATTAACGGAATTAACGCAAGACCAAGCACAGTCCCCCGTAATTTCACGCACCAAAAGTCCCGCCTGTCACGAAAGAAAAAACTTTGCACAATGGCAAATAAAAACATCGGCCAAAAGAGTAATTTCATATGCTCCCAAGTCGACTCATTAACTCCCGAAAACGGCGCAACTAAAACCACCAACTCAGTATCATCAAGCATATACTAAAAACCAAATAAAAATCAACTTTCTAATCAAACAATTCGTGAGGATTTAAGAGAGTTTACACCAATGTTTTGAAGAACTTGCCGTTTTGGGCTATGCTTAACTCCGCCGTGTTTTAAATAAGAATTTGAAGTTTTTGATTTTAGTATTGATTTTTGAGTCTAATTGTGTTAAAATATGGAAAATGTTTTTATTTTTTATAAGCACTACGAAAGGAAGTATAAAAATGAAAAATCGACTAGAAACTTATTATGGAACAGCTGTTTGGAAAATAGATACCCACTTTGAAAACTGGTTAGCAAAAAAAGCTGATAAAAGCGAGTTTTTCAAACGACTTTATGTTCTGTATTACAAAATCTTTGATAGAAAATATTATTCAAAAGGGCTTCAAATGATTGATTCCGCCATTGCGGATTTCAGGAAATGTAACGATGAAATTTATCTCCGTCTTTCCAGAAAAGCCTTGGTGCGGGATATGATTTACACTCTGCATCGCTTCGGAGCCGATTTTCAAGAATATTTCGTTTTTGAATTCTATAACAGAAACACCTTCGGTCGCGAAGAGTTTATAACCAATAAGCTGAGATATAAGTACTATCATATGCTGAACAACGACGAAAACTTCTTTTTGTTTGAAGATAAGAAGAAAACGTTTGAAATTTTTGGCGAGTTTTATGGCAGAGATGTATTGCCTGTTGACTCAGAGGAAAGCAAGGAAGCTTTCTTGGAGTTCTGTAAAAAGCACCCTACCTTTATGTATAAGCCGGTAGGCGGAGCTGAGGGAAGAGGAATACAAAAAATCACGGTTGATTCAAGCGAGCAGGCAGAGAGTTTCTTCAATGATTCAATCGGCAAGGGACGTTTTTTGGCTGAGGAAATGATAGCACAGGACGAAAGAATGTCCGCACTGCACAAGGAATCCGTCAACACAGTTCGTGTCCCCGCTCTTATTTGCAAAGGAGAGGTGAAGATTTTTCACCCGTTCTTACGAATTGGCATGGGTAATGCAGTCGTAGATAACAACGGCTTTGGTGGAATTGCGGCAAGCGTAGATGCTGAAACTGGAATCGTATATACACGAGGTCTTACCAAAAAGGGACACTGGTACATTAAGCACCCCGATACAAATGCTCAGATAGTGGGATTTCAGCTTCCCGAGTGGGACTCGGCGATTGCGCTCGCTAAAAAACTAACCCCGATGGTAGAGGGCACCAGATATATTGCATGGGATTTCGCCTTAACAGAAAAGGGCTGGGTGGTTGTTGAAGCAAATGCTCTGGGTGGCGTTTGTCCGTTGCAGGGTCAGGATAAAATCGGCAGAAAATACGAGTTGCTGGAATTAATCAGCGAGGGAAAATAAATTCACCTCATGATACAAAATGTGGTTATATTTTAATAACCACCCTGTTTACAATTTGAATATTTAATCAGTATTAAGTATAAATCTCCTTGCTTTGCAGGTACTAACAGTGCAAATCTGCAAATCAAGGGGATTTTTTATATCGATAAAAAACGTTAGTTTAAGACAGGCGACGAAATGTTTAAATGACGTGAGAACGGAACCTACATTCAAACCCCATAACCGCCCGAAAGGGGGTCCTTGAAAATGCCGATTTCGGGCGTGGCGAAGGTGAAAATTACAAATGCTGAGGCGAGCACACAAAGCACAAAAACCGCGAGTGCAGGACGCTTGCACCGAACCGTTTTAAGGTTGAATGCACGCGTTTCATAAACGTACGTAACCGCCGCCGAAATGAAGAAAATTGCAATATTAAACCAATCGGGTGAGCGCCCAATTACGCCATTATAAGTGTAAAAAATCACGGGAATTAACGCAAGACCAAGCATAGTCCCCCGTAATTTCACGCACCAAAAGTCCCGCCTGTCACGAAAGAAAAAACTTTGCACAATGGCAAATAAAAACATCGGCCAAAAGAGTAATTTCATAT
>JAZNJK010000119.1:0-3569 GCA_045578005.1 Eubacteriales bacterium
TGCTGACGATGTTGCCGAAGAGGTTGTTAATGAGCCTGTAATTGAAGAAGTAGTTGCTGAGGAAGTTGTAGCCGAAGAGGTTGTAAACGATGATGTTGCTCCTGTTGAGCCAATTATCGTTCCTACATATGTTGACAGTCAAGGCCGTAAGATCAACATCAAGTATAGCCGTAGCATTCAAGCAAATGTTATCCAAGCCGAGGATACCGTTAAAGGCTTTTACAGTGAACTCAAAAATCACATTCTTTCATACAAGGGTGTTAAGTCGAGATTTAGTTGGAAATTCGACAGTTATAACAAAGGGAGAGAACAACTCTTCAAAATCAAAGTCCGCGGAAAGACAATTTGTCTATACTGCGCACTCAATCCGGATGAATTTGACAAGTCAAGATATCACCACGAAGCAGTTGATGCAAAGATGCTCGCAGAAGTGCCAATGCTCGTTAAGGTTAAGAGTGCCCTCGGACTCAAAAAGGCGAAAGAACTCGTAGATATCGTAATGGCTAAACACGAAATCGTGCTCAATCCTAAATTCAGCGCGGTTGACTATGTAAGCGAGTATCCATATGAAGAAACTGATGCTCTCGTTCAAAAGGGACTCATTAAGGTTCTTGAGGCTGATGCAAACGATGTTAAGGTTGCAACACCTGCTATCGAGGAAGTTAACGAGCCTGTTGTTGAAGAAGTAGTAGTTGAAGAGCAAGTTGCAGAGGAAGTTGTAGCCGAAGAGGTTGCAAATGATGAACCTGTTGTTGATGAAGTGCCTTTCGAGGAAGTTATCGAAGAGCCAATTCCTGAAGTAGTTGTTGAGGAAGAGGTTAACGACGAGCCTGTTGTTGAAGAAGAGGTTGTTGCCGAAGAAGCAAACGATGAGTCAGTCGTTGAAGAAGAGGTTGTAGCCGAAGAAGCAAACGACGAGCCTGTTGTTGAAGAGGAAGTCGTTGCCGAAGAAGCAAACGACGAACCAGTTGTTGAAGAAGAGGTTGTAGCCGAGGAAGCAAACGATGAGCCTGTTGTTGAAGAAGTTGCCCCTGCAACATCAGTTGAGGAAATGACAATCGTTGAAAGCGTAAGCGCTGATGAGGTTGATAGCCTCGTAGTTGACGATGTTGTTGAGTCACTCGTTGAAGAAGATGTTGAATTCATCTCCAAGGACGACAACAAGAAGGCAATTGTAAACATCGACACAATTAGCCAATGCTATGAGGCAGGCGAGGTTGTTGACCTTGCATCACTCAAAGCAAAGGGACTCATTCATAAGAAGTCCAAGAGCGTAAAGATTCTCGCAAGAGGTTCTATTGATAAGGCGCTCACAGTAAAGGCTGCTGAATTCTCCGCAACCGCACTTAAAATGATTGTTCTAACAGGCGGAACTGCCGTTCATACAACATACAAAGTGAAATAATTAACCCAAATAAAAATGCGTTGCTTATGCAACGCATTTTTTGTTATTTCGGTTTAATTTCAAGACTTTTTATTATTATATCAAAGTCAAACTCACCGCTAATGATAACCCTTTCGGGCAATGAAACGGAGTTATATGTCACCGTGTAGCAGATGTTCTCGGAGTTAAAACTCACCGTGTCAAGAGAGTCGCTTGACACCGCACCTACCCAGCCTTCATCAAGGTCGAAAATCGAACATAATGTAAAAATGCCTTGCACCTTGTCAATCGGTATCTCGATTTCAAGAGCGTCATATTTAACTGTGCAATCCGTGCCAAAGGTGAAAATAACCCCCGCCATTTCGCTCGGTGAGATAACTTCAAGTGAGCGAATATTTCCTTCCTTTATTATATTAACATTCCATTTTCCGTTCACATCGCAATTTGCGAAAATATCACCCTTTTGGTAGTCTAAAATGTCGTATTCTTGCCCACAGGACAAACAAAAAACAAGAGAAAAAACAAGCGCAATATAAAGCGCACAGTATCTAATTTTCAAAATATCACCCCAATAAATTTTATTCGCTCATTACAAAAATATGCAAATAAAAAAACGCTCCGTTGGAGCGTTTTTGTTTTTAAGGTGAACTGAAACTATAAGCCGTGTTCTGTTATCGACGGTCATCTATCTTTGCGCTATGTCACCATAACGCTCCGCAAAACTGCGTGCCACCTACAAGGACGCGCAAGCGCATATCGGGCAAATAAAATCCTTGCGAACGGTGTTGCTTCGAATAGGGTTTACACCCACCCTATGTTACCATAGCGTGTCGTGAGCTTTTACCTCGCGTTTTCATCCTTACCAGTAAACTGGCGGTAATTTTCTGTTGCACTGTTCCCGAGAGTCACCTCTGGCTGACGTTATCAGCTATCCTGCCCTGTGAAGCACGGACTTTCCTCACGATAATACCTTTCGGCACAATATCGCGCAACCGTCCGTTTCAGTTCTTTGTTATTATAACTAAAAAAATATCATTTGTCAAGTAATTCCACACATAAAAATTGACTATTAAAAAATGCTAATTATGTAAACAGCGAAATGGAGATATATTATGTTTGGAAAAAATTCATCAAAAATTCCTCTTTATCTTGCTATGAGTTTCTCTTCAAATCCCGAGGCGTTGAGTGCGTTTTTATCTCTTAGCGATGATGAACAGGATAAATTTATCGAAAAAGCAAGACGCTCAAGGGGCGTTATAGAGGCGGAACATTTGGCACAGTCCCTTATAACTCCGCCAAACACAAAATAAACAAAATGACTACCGCCAAGGCGGTAGTCTTTTGTGATCCGAATTTTGTTGTCCTATTAGAATTTAACAGGAACGAAGAAGTATGCAAGGAAGAGAACTGTTACAATGATTGCAACAACTGAAACTGTCCATTCTGGCTTTTCAGCGTTTTCGTCGCTCTTCTTAGCAACTGAATACTTAATGAGGTCAACGAGGTATGAGATAGCGCTCATAACTGTATATGAGATCATACCGATACCGATACCCTTAGTGATTGAGTATGAGAGAACCATAACAACAACAGTAAGGAATGCGGATGTAGCGTTGATAGCATGTGAGAAGTCGATGCCCTTTACATTGTTCTTCATCATAAGAACACCAACATAGATAAGTGCTGATGCGGTTGCAGCGCCAGGGATAACTTGGAAAAGAGGCATTGCAAACATAGCAAGGAAGAACATGCAAGCAGTTGTGAATGATGTAAGACCTGTTCTACCACCAGCGGAAACGCCTGCACCGGACTCAACGAATGTTGTAACTGTTGAAGTTCCGAGAACTGCACCTGAGCAAGTAGCAACAGCGTCACAAATCATAATTTTGCCATAGTTGTGAGGTTTGTTGTTCTCGTCAGAGAGAATTCTGTTACCGCCACAGCATCCAACTATCGTTCCCATAGTGTCGAACATATCTATCATGCACATGGTAATAATAACCATTATTACAGTGAATATGCTTCCGCCCTCAGGAACGAGTCCGTCCTTAAATACGTCAACGAAAGAGCCAAATACGGTGTTCTCGCCGGTGAAGAAGTTAGCAAAGCTTTCCCAGAATTTCCATGAGATGTCGCCATTTCCCTTGAGTATTGCAAGGTCGGTAACACCGAAGGGAATTCCGAT
>JAZNJK010000120.1:0-23473 GCA_045578005.1 Eubacteriales bacterium
AGACATGGTGGCATATTATATTCCGAAAGATCTACAATTGATGCACCGTCATCAATTTTAAGAAGATTTTTTTCTCTTAAAATCTCAATTTGTGCAGGCATTTTGTCAGTATAAAAACTCTCGCCCTTATAACTGTCAAATTCAATGCCAAGTTGTTTGTATGTCTTTTGATATTCTTCAAGGCTTATAGCGACAAACCATTTCCAAAGAGCGATATTTGTTTCGTCATGATGTTCAAGTTTAGTAAATTCCGCTCTCGCTTTTTGGTTGAGGGATTCATCCTTTTCGGCTTCTTCGTGAAATTTTACATAAAGAGCAACAAGTTCATCAACTCCGCCCTTTTCAATTGCTTCTTTATTTCCCCAAAGATTGTAAGCAACAATTAGTTTACCAAACTGAGTGCCCCAGTCTCCAAGATAGTTTATTCCAACACAGTCATAGCCTTGGAATTTATGAAGCATCTTAAGTGAGTGACCGATTACTGTTGTGCCAAGATGTCCAATATGGAACGGCTTTGCAACATTAGGTGATGAATAATCAAATACAGCAACTTTGCCCTTGCCACTTCCGTCCGAGCCATATTTTTCTTTTTCATTTTCTATTTTGAAAAGAACATTTTCAACCAAATATTCGTTTGATACGAATATGTTTAGGTATCCATTTACCGCCTCAACCTTTGAAACAACCGTTGATTTGAAGTTTTCGGAAATTTCCTTGGCAATAATTGGAGGGGCTTTTCTTAAAATTCTGCTCAATTTAAAGCATGGAAAAGCAATATCTCCAAGACTGCTGTCGGGTGGATACTCAAACATACCCATTATATCTTCTTTTGTTAAAGTAATCTCAGTAGCGAGTCCTGAAATACAGGAAAGCAAATCAAATGCTACTGTGTTTTTAAAATTATTCATTTGTAATTTCCTTAGTTTTCGTCTTCTTCAATATCCGAAAGACCTGTTGAATTGAATTTATCAAGCAAAGTATGAATCTTCTTAACAGGGTTTAGAAGGTCGCTTATTGACGCATCCTTGTTAAGTGTATCAATGATATACGATACATATTTACTCATATTTACATCACAATACCATTTTCTTGAAAGAATTTCGGAAGTGTGATATGTAAGGTTTGTTGAGAAAATCATATCAATAATTCCCTCTTCATATGCTTTATCAAACTTTTCAAGACCATTGCAGAAAAGTGAGAATGTTGAGAATACAAATACTCTCTTTGCGCCTCTTGATTTAAGTTGAAGTGCAACATCTATCATTGAGTCTCCGGATGAAATCATATCGTCAACAACGATAACATCTTTTCCGTTAAGATCTTTTCCAAGATATTCATGCGCTTCAATGGGGTTTTTACCATCGATTATTTGAGAATAGTTTCTTCTCTTATAGAACATACCGAGTTCAATTCCAACAACGGAAGCGATATACATCGCTCTACCGATTGCTCCTTCGTCAGGAGAGATAACCATAAGACTATCTTTGTCAAGTTTTATATCAGGCACATTTTTAACAAGAGCCTTGAGCATTTGATATGTAGGTCTAACACTGTCAAATCCGTTCAAAGGAATTGCATTTTGAACACGAGCATCGTGCGCATCAAATGTGATTATGTTAGTAACGCCCATATTAGTAAGTTCTTGAAGAGCGAGTGCGCAGTCAAGAGATTCTCTTGCGCTTCTCTTATGTTGTCTACCTTCATAAAGCATTGGCATAATGACAGAAATTCTTCTTGTCTTTCCGCCTGTTGCAGCAATAATTCTCTTCAAATCCTGAAAATGATCGTCAGGACTCATTGGCACTTGCATACCATACATTTTATATGTAACTCCGTAGTTAAAGCAATCGGAAATGATATACAAATCAAGACCTCTCATTGACTCGTTGATAAGAGCCTTTGCTTCTCCTGATCCAAAACGCGGACAATGTGCGTCAGCGATAAAGGTAGATTCGCTATTTCTCCACTTTTTCAAATAGAAATCAACTTGATCCGCGAACTGTTCGCATCCTCTCATTCCGATAACTTTCAATTCTCCATAACAATTTTCGTTCATAAAAACCCCCAAATATTATAAATGTTCTGAAAATCAATTATTTTGTAACGACAAGGAACAATGAAACATCAAAAACGACATTCAGTCGTTTTTGAGTTCAATGAGCCATATCTTGTCTTATCTTTTGGAAAGAACTTCCTTTTCATAATCCTTAACCATGGAAATCCATTCCATACCGCAAGGAACGCCACATTCAGCGCAATACTTGTCCCATACAGCCTCAAAAGGCATTGATTTGAGTTCTTCAAGAACTGCAAGACGAGATGTATAGTCCAAATCAAGTTCGTATCGTTTAAGAGTTTCGGTTGGCTCAAGCATAGCAAAAAGCAATGCCTTTTGAATATTTCTTGCACCGATTACCCATGCGGCAATTCTGTTAATGCTTGCATCAAAGAAGTCAAGTCCTATGTGAATTCTATCCATTTCACCGCTTCTAACTATTTCTTGTGCAATAGCCTTAAGTTCATCATCGAAAATAACAACATGGTCACTGTCCCAACGAACAGGGCGTGAAACATGGAGTAAAAGACCTGGTGTGAATTGAAGTGCCGTGCTAATTTTATCGGAAATAACTTCGGTTGGATGGAAATGTCCTGCATCAAGAGTCAAGAATTGTGAATTTTTAGCACAATATCCAAGATAAAAATCATTAGAACCGATCGTGCAACTTTCTGCGCCAATTCCAAATACCTTTCCTTCAAGAGCGGCAATGTTATATTTAGGATCAACCTCAACTGCAAAAATTTGGTTAAGAGAATCTTCAAGACGCTCTCTATATCCCTTTCTATCAACAGGAATATCCTTAAATCCGTCAGGAATCCAATAGTTACTTGCGCAAACCTCACCCATTTCCTTGCCTATGTATTCAGCAACCTTTCTTGTTGCGATAACATGGTCAATCCAAAACTTACGGATTTCTTCGTTATGGTGAGAAAGTGTAAATCCGTCAGCGGACAATGGATGTGAGAAACATGTTGGGTCAAGGTTAAGACCGTATCCTTTTTCTTTCGCCCATTTAATCCAAACATCGTAATGTTCAGGCTTAATTTTGTCTCTTGGAACTGTTTCTCCCTTATTATCAAGGTAAATAGCATGAAGACTGAGTTTCTTCTTACCAGGAATCATTGATGCTGCCTTGTCAAAATCGGCTTGGAGTTCTTCAATATTGCGAGCCGCACCAGGATAATTTCCTGTTGTTTGAATTCCACCTGTCAAAGGACCTTTGCTTTCAAATCCTTTAACATCATCTCCCTGCCAACATTGGATTGAAACAGGAACTTTTTTCATTCTTTCAATAACCGCATCAGTATCAATGCCAATTTTTGCATATTCAGCCTTAGCGATTTCATACATTTGATTTTTCATTATTTATATTCCTTTCCGCAAATTTCAATAAATCTTGCATACGCCTCATCCCACTCGCTTGTGTGATTTGGTTCATATACCTTTATTTCAAATGAATCTCTTATAACTTCTCTTGCTTCGCAAATATCTTTAAGTTCTCCCGATGCGATAGTTTGCATTGCAATATTTCCAATAGCAGTAGCCTCAACAGGACCTGCGTAAACTACTCTATTTGAAGCGTCGGCTGCGTATTGGCAAAGAATTGCTTCCTTAGTTCCGCCACCAACAATGTTTATTGAGTTATATTTCTTACCTGTCATAGACTCAATTGACTCAATTGTTTGTCTATAACAAAGAACAAGACTTTCAAAGATACATCTAACAACTTCACCAATGCTTTCGGGAACATGTTGACCTGTCTTTTTGCAAAATTCTCTAATTCTCGAAGGCATATCACCTTGAGGTGTGAACAAATCATCATTAGGATTAATGAAACATTGGAATGGTTTTGCTTTAAGTGCTTGTTCGGTGAGTTCATCAAACGAAATATCAAGACCTTCGCGCTTCCATTGGCGTCTTGACTCTTGTTCAAGCCAAAGTCCCATGATATTTTTCAAAAATCTAATCTTTCCACCTGCACCGCCCTCGTTTGTGAGGTTATAGTTCATTGAGTTTTCGTTGATAATAGGTTCATCAGACTCAACGCCCATAAGCGACCATGTTCCACTACTAATGTAAACAAAGTCATCACCGCGCTTTGCAGGAACGGCGATTACAGCACTTGCAGTATCGTGAGATGCTACATTTACAACCGTTGCAGAAATATTTCCAACCTCAGAAAGAAGTTGTGGTGTCAACTTGCCAAGTTTGTTTCCTGGCATAACGATATCACAGAACATATCCGTTCTAATACCGCACTTTTTAAGCAAATCAACAGCAAGAGTTCTTGTCTTAGCATCTAAAATAGAACCTGTTGATGCGATTGTATACTCAGTTACTTTTTCGCCTGTAAGGAAATAGTTAAGCAAATCGGGAACGAACAAGAGTTTGTCCGCATTGTCAATGATATATTTTCTATCTCTTAAATCAGCGCAAAGTTGATAAAGGGTGTTGAAATTCATAGTTTGAATTCCTGCAACCGAATAAATATCCTTAAAAGGAACTGTTTTGAATACATATGGTTGAATTTCATCGGTCCTTGCATCACGATAATGATAAGGATTTGCCATAAGCGCACCTCTCTTATCAACGAAACTATAATCAACTCCCCATGTGTCTATTCCTATGCTCTTAATGTCTTTGTCATCGGATAACGCACATTTTGAGATTGACGATTTGATTTCGTGGAAAATTCTTAAAATATCCCAACAAAAGTTTCCGCAAGTATTAACTGGCTCGTTTGGAAAACGATGATTTTCACGAACGGAAAGTTTCTTTCCGTCAAAAGAACCAACTATTCCACGACCGCTCGAAGCACCGAGGTCAATAGCAAGCATTTTAATTTCAGCCATAAAATTTCTCCTTTAAGAAATAATTTTTAATAATATATAGTATTATAACAGTAAAGATGGTATTTTTCAATACCTTTTTGGATTTTTAGTTCATTTTAATTCAAGAATTGTGACTCCAAAATCGCCTTCGCCATATTCACCATTTCTGTATTTTTTTATTCTTTTATCTTTTCTAAAAAATTCCCAGAGTCCTTTTCTAAGAGCGCCTGTTCCTTTTCCGTGGACTACGGTTACGCTATTGACATTGTAACAAATCGCATCATCAATATATTTATCAACATCAAGCCATGCTTCTTCGGTGTTTTTGCCTCTAACATCAATAGACATCGAAAATGTAGATGCAGATTTTTTCGAACTTCCGCCCGTATTTTTAAAAGATGGTGTTTGAGTTTTGACTTCCTTTTTCTCTGCGCACAACATTAAATTGGAAATGTTTGTTTTCATTTTCGCTATTGCTCCGCTTTTTACAAAAACATTTCCGTTTTTATCAGGATTTTCTAAAAGTTCCGCTTCCGCACCGATGGTTCTAACAATAACCTTATCGCCTTTAACTAATGGACGAGGTAACACATAGTTTTCATCATCAAGTTTTTCAACGGGATTGTAAATATCATCCGCTTTACTTAACTCGGCGCGTATTTGTTTTTTCTTTTGCGCATAATCGCTTTGGTCTTTTTGAAGTTTTTCAAGACGATCAAAAATGAGTTCAGCACTTGCGCGTGCACCTGAAATAAGTTGTTGTGCCTTTTGAGATATTGCCTCGCTCTCACTTTGCGCCTTACTAAGTTTGTCTTTGAGTTCCTTCTCCGCCTTTTCTTTAAATTCCTCAAATTCTTTGCGTAGTCTTTGCGCTTCGTTCTTTTCTCTTTCCATCAACGATCTTTCGATTTCGAGTTTTTCAATAACACCTTCAAAACCTTTCGCATCATCAGATGTAAGTTCTTTCGCCCTTTGGACAATTTCATTTGGAACTCCAAGTTTTTGAGAAATCAAAAACGCATTTGATTTTCCAGGTGCGCCGATAATAAGTCGGTAAGTTGGTTTCAAAGTGTTTACATCAAATTCACACGACGCATTTAACACTCCGTCGGTATTAAGCGCAAACGCTTTAAGTTCCGCATAGTGAGTTGTAGATGCGCAAAGTGAATTCTTTGACAAAACAGTTTCAAGAATAGACTGAGCAAGGGCAGCGCCTTCGATAGGATCGGTTCCTGCACCAAGTTCATCAAACAAAATAAGCGAATTTTCGGTAAGTCCGTTTAAAATATCAACTATCGAAAGCATGTGCGCTGAAAAAGTTGACAAGGACTGCTCAATACTTTGCTCGTCTCCTATATCGGCAAAAACACCATCAAAAACACACATATCGGCATTTTCAGCAGGAATTTGAAGACCTGATTGAGCCATAAGTGCAAATAATCCAAGCGTTTTAAGAGTAACTGTTTTTCCGCCTGTATTAGGTCCTGTTACGACAAGCATTTTATAATTGTCGCCAAGAGAAACAGTGATTGGAACAACAGTTTTCTTATCAAGCAACGGATGTCTTGCTCTATCAAAATTGATGTATTTTTTGGTATTAATGACAGGCTTGACCGCATTCATCTTATATGCAAGTTCGGCACATGCAAAGTAGAATGCAATCTCGGTTATGTTTCTATAATTGTTGTTTAGTTGGAGTGCGAAATTGGCTATTTCTGACGAAAATTCCGCAAGAATGCGTTCAATCTCAGCTTGTTCTTCTCCGAGCAAGGTCCTAAGTTCATTATTTGCATCAACAACGGACATCGGCTCTATGAAAAGAGTCGCTCCTGTGCCTGAAGTATCATGAATTAATCCCTTAATTTCATTTTTGTTTTCAGTTTTTACAGGAAGAACATATCTTCCATTTCTCATAGTTACAAGATTTTCGCGTAGATGCTTAGAATTTTCTCCCACCAAGAAACTTTGAAGTAAATCCCTGATTCGATTAGTTTGATATCTTATTTTTCTTCTTATGTCGCCAAGTGCCGGACTTGCATCATCGGAAATCATATCCTCACCGATTATAGACCTCGTAATTTTAGTTTCGAGAGTTTTATTTGGCACAAGAACATCAAAAAAAGTAGTTAAATCGCATCTTTCTATGGCGTCGGAATGAATATATTCAATTAAAGATGATGTCGTTCTAAGCACGGATGCTACATCTAAAATTTCTCGTGGTGAAAGAATGGAGTTTTTCTCCGCTTTTTCAACCGAATCTAGAATTTCAGGCATATTTCCAAAAGACGGAGCGCCTTTAACGCCTGCCATCTTCTTCGCATCGCTTGTAAGTTGTTGCCTTTTTAGGACAGTATTTAAATTTGACGACGGCATAAGAGCAAACGCCCTTTTTTTCGCTCCCGCAGTTGCGCAAACATCAACGAGCATATTCAGTATCTTGTCAAATTCAAGTATTCTAATTGATTTTTCTAAATTAAGCATAGTTTCCTTTACAATAATGATTTATAAAAATCCAACGAAAAAAATCCGCGTTCCAACTGGTTTAGCAAATATTTTTCACAAGCATCAAAAAGCATTGGATGTTCCGTTTCGCCAAGAGAAAAAGATAAAAATCTTTCGCTTTTTGCCATAATAATATATCTCATAGCGGCAAGAACGGAAAGAGAGATTATAGATATGGGTTTTGGTAGTCCAAGTTCGTAAAAAGAATCCTTTACAATGGCATTTTCTCCGCCCTTTTGCCTACATGTATCACAAATAATAGTGCCGTCCATTATATCAAGGCACGACATTTCGGGATTTTGCTCTCCACAACACCTACAAGCGCTTAAATCGGGCATAAATCCGAGTTCAGATATAACTCGCAATTCAAAACACGCCCTTATTATTTCAAGCGGTTTTACATTTCTTGAAATTGCATACAAGGTATTTAATGTTAGTTTAAGAAGCGAGGATTCCTCGCTTCCTTCCTTTGCGACATGAGTTGCAACATCACAAATAAAACTTGCCAAAGAGAGTTTTAGAATATCATCCCTTATGCTATAATAATTTTCTATCAAGTCGCTATCGGAAATATAGTAATAATTTCCTCTTTTGCGAAGGGTGAATGATGAATAAGCGAAAAGTTGAGTTGTCGCCATATGTAAACTTCTAACACTTTTTACGCCTTTGCCAACGACAAATATTTTTCCGTATTTTTCAGTAAGGACAGTAAGAAGTTTATCATTTTCACCGATTTCGCCTTCTTTAATAACGAGTCCGTTAATTTTAAAATCCGTCATTGAATATCCTTTGGATTGTATCCTAAGTTTACAAGATTTGCGGCACTGTCGCGCCATTTTTCCTTTACTTTTACCCAAAGTTCAATAAAAACCTTTACTCCAAAAAATCTTTCAAGGTCTTCTCTTGCGTATGAGCCTATTGTTTTGAGTGAAGCACCTTTTTTACCGATGATAATTCCTTTATGAGATTCTTTTTCACAGTAAATATCGGCACGAACTCTGATTATTTTTCCTTCATCTTTAAATTCTTCGATAGAAACAGCGGTTCCGTGCGGAATTTCGTCATTCAAAGTTCTAAGAATTTTTTCACGAATTGTTTCGGCAACAATCATTCTTTCAGGTTGATCGGTAATCATGTCATCGGGGAAAAACCACTCACTGTCTACAAGAAATTCTTCACATTCTTTTATCAAAATGTCAGTTCTATCGCCCTTTGACGCACACATAGGAATAACCGCCGAAAATTTATGAAGTTCATCATATTGAGATATTGTTTTAGCAAGAACTTCTGGTGTTGTCATATCGGTTTTATTCAATACCAAAATTGATGGAAGTTTACATTCCACAATCTTTTCTATGATATTTTTCTCAATATCTCCGGGGGAATGAAAAGAATCGGCAACCAAAACAACTGCATCGGACGAACCGATTGAAGATGTAGATGCTTTCAACATATAGTCGCCAAGCATTGTTCTTGGCTTTTGAAATCCCGGTGTGTCCAAAAACACAAATTGATTTTCATCTTTTGTGTAAATTCCTGTTATTCTATTTCGAGTAGTTTGGGGTTTTGAAGAAACAATTGCTATTTTTTCGCCCAAAATCGAGTTGAGTATGGTTGATTTACCAACATTAGGTCTTCCTACAATTGCAATAAAAGCCGTCTTTTTCATTAATATCCCATTATCTCCATAATTTCTTTTTGTTTTCTAAACATTTCTTTTTCATCTTCCTTAGATGTTTCGTGATCATATCCAAGTAAATGAAGCGTTGAGTGAACACACAAGAACGCAACTTCGTGATAAATGCTATGAAAAAGATTATGTCCCTGTTCTTTCGCTCTTTCAAGCGACAAAACAATATCTCCAAGAGGAAGAAATCCTGTTGGCATCATAGCATCAGAAAAATCATCATATTGAGGGAACGACAGCACATCTGTTGCTGAATCCTTATTTCTGTATTCCTTGTTTAATTCTCTTATTCTTTCGTTATCGACAAGAGTTACCGAAACCTCCGTATTATAATCAAAGCCCTCGTATACCAAGGTATTAAAAATAGCCTTTCTAATGGTGCTTTTCATAGCAACTCTTACATCAATTACTTCTTGTTCATCGCTTATATAAGTCTTTAATGTCATTTTTTAGTCCCTCTTTGTTTGGAATTTTTTGAATTTATATTCTCTTTTCTTTCTTTTTCGTATTTATCATAGGCAAGAATGATTTTTTGGACAAGCCTATGTCTTACTACATCTTTATCAGAAAATGTGTGTATGGCAATGCCTTCGATGTCCTTTAGAATCTTTACAGCCTCAAAAAGTCCGCTCTTTTTTCCGTCTGGCAAGTCGGTTTGTGACAAATCTCCTGTAACAACAATTTTCGATCCAATTCCAAGACGGGTAAGAAACATTTTCATTTGCTCAGGCGTTGTATTTTGCGCCTCATCTAGAATTATAAACGAATCATCAAGCGTCCGTCCTCTCATATATGCGAGAGGCGCAATTTCGATAGTCATTTTTTCAATATATTTAGCACAGTTTTCAAAGCCGAGCATCTCGTATAAAGCGTCGTAAAGCGGTCTTAAATACGGATCTATTTTACTTTGTAAATCTCCGGGTAAAAATCCGAGTCGCTCCCCTGCCTCGACGGCGGGACGGGTAAGGATAATCCTTGAAACATCCTTATTCCTTAATGCTTTTACCGCCATTGCAACTGCCAAAAAAGTTTTACCTGTGCCAGCGGGGCCAAGTCCTAATGTTACAGTATTTTTTTGTATAGCATTAACATATTTTCTTTGACCTACCGTTTTAGCCTTTATAGGTCTTCCCTTTGCACTGACGAAAAAGCAGTCGTCGTCAAGTTGATTAAGGTCGTTTGTGTTTCCGTCCTTAACCATAGAAATTGCATAATCAACACTTTGTTCCGTTACCAATGTGTTAAGTGATGCCATTTTTATTAAATACATAAGCACTTCATATGCATCTTTTAAATTTTGTTCATTATCGGCGCTTACGGTTATGCAATCTCCAATTTCGTTGTTAGACGGTCTATTTACGATTTTAACCAAAAATTCCCGTTCAATCATCTTTGCGTGAATATCAAACGGTCCAAAAACCGCACTTGTTATTTCGGGTGTAGGGGTATTTAGTGTCCTTTCAAGCATAAACGCTCCTTATTTTATCTGAAATATAGTTTTTTCTCCAATGCTTTCCACACAGTAAAGGTCACAATCGATATAAACATTTTCATTATCGTATGATATTTTCACTTCTTTTGAAACCAACTCGGCATTTGCTAATGCAACATCAAGTTTTTCTCTAAGATTAGAAAAAGCAACATCTACCGCCTCGGAATATGTGCGTGTTGCCACTTCACAATCATACTTTAAAAATTCGGTAGTTACAACTTCTATTGGAAGTTCTATTTTACCAAAAAGTTTGACACGATCGCTTTTTATTATTTTATCACAAAAAGAGTCTTCATTTCTACCCTTTGACGAAAATTTTATAGATTTATTAAATATTTTTATATTTTTTTCTTTATAGGAAGTGCTATTATACACTTTTTTCTCGAATTGCAAGGGAATTTTTACAAATAATGGCTTATTTATGTAGCCCATTACCGTTCCTTTTGCCTCAACATAGCGAGTTCCAAGCGCTTGCGAGTCCATAATTCCCGATATCAAAAGGTCACCTTTTTTAACAGTATCACCAACCGAAACAACTTTTTCTCCATTATAAAGTTTAACAAGTATAACTTGCGCATCGTATTTTGAAACGACATTAGCATATATTTTTTCGTCTTTTTGTTCTTCTTTTTCTCTTTCCCTAACCACTACACTTGCAACGTTTCCCCTTATATTTACGGAAATCCATGAAATATTGTCCGAAATTAATAGCACTTTGTTATGTAGGCTATCATAGTTTATTTTAGGAATGAATGCACCTATAAAAAAATCCGATTTTTCAAGGGTGTCTAATATTTCTTCTTTTGAAATGGTTTCGTTCCCCTGTATTTCGATTCTCCAAAGAAAAAGTGAAGAAAAATATACCGAAAAAACCACCATCAAAATCCCTATCATCATTCCAACACGGCATTTATAGTTTAGCAAATATGCTCCTATTCCTTCTATTTTTCCAAACGATGCCAAAATTTCTTCGCGCTCAAACGCTGATTTGAACTCTTTTTCCATAGATGCCTTAACCGTAAGTTGGATCGATCCGTCGGCAGTGAACTCAATTTTCTTGTAAGAAAGTTGATTTACCAAAATAGAATTCATCGCTAAATTTTTGAATTCTTTTGCAACTGTTATCTTTAAATATCCAAGTTTCATTTTTACCTCTTAAACCTTTTCAATTTGATACGATGAAATAAAGCCTCTGATTGTAACTCTTCCACCCGAAAAAGTCATCATATTCAGCGACGATCCCGATACTTTTAAAACATAATCTTTTGCCCTTATAATTATCTCATTTGGCTCGTATTTTTTCACTCCGATACAAGCATCAATACTAAGTTCATAATTGCCAACAAATTGCGCATTTGGAATTGATGCAATCCCTGACAAAGGAATGTCAAATTTATCAAAAATTATTTCTTTAATCTGTTTTTTACGCATTTTATCTCCTTATCACAACATATAATTTCTTTGTAAAATTCTATGATAAGTTGGTGATAATAATTACTTTGAAAATCAAAAAATATATCCCGTTTTTTATGATATTTTTCCTTGCAATTGTATTTTTTACAAATGCCAAAAATCTAAATTTGACTGTGAAATCATCGCTATTATTTTGCATCAACAATCTTGTTCCGTCGATTTTTATTTATATGGTATTTTCCTCTTTTATCCTGTATTTGTGCGACTTTTCGAGGATTTTGTCAAAAGTTAAAGTTAGTGTTTTTAATATTTTAGGCATTTGCAAAATATACGCAATCGACATTGTTCTTTGCTCAGTGTGTGGATTTGTTTCGGGAGCTAAAATAATTTCGGAAAAATTCAAAAAAATTGGTGGTAATTCATTAGATTTTTCAAACTCAGTTATTCTCTCTTCTAACGCAGGAATTGGTTTTTTGATAGGGTGTGTCGGAATTAAAATTTGGAACAGCATTCCTTTTGGAATTTACCTTTTTTTAGTTCAAATTGCTCTTTCAATTTTGCTTGGAAAAATTCTTCTAAATCATTCAAAATCAAGTAATAACTTGCCAATTTTAAGCAAGAAAAAAGTTACTATTTCAAGTGCGTTTTGCAAGGCGGTTTGCTCTACTGCAACGACACTAATTTCCATGTGCGCTTTCGTAGTTGTTTTTTCGTGTTTTGGAAACAATTTATTTGCATTGCTTGGAATAAAAAAAGGCTCTTTTCTCTACTCGTTTACAAGCGTGATTTTGGAATTTTCGCAAGGAATTTTCCTTTGCACACTATATGAAAATTCTCTAATTTGCGCTTTTATGACGGGGTTTTGTGTTGGGTTTGGTGGTCTTTGTGTGCATTTTCAAATATTCTCTGTTTGCGACGGATTACCGCTTGATAAAGCGAGATTTGTAATTTTCAAATTTTTTCACGGAATTCTATGCGGAATAAGTAGTATTATTTTTGTGTTTTTCGCTAAAATCAAGCCGACAATATTCACCGACAGTTTCCTCGAAAGCCCAAAATTTCATATTGAATTTTTAAGCATAATATCGCTTTGTGTTATAATATTCGCCTTATTTTTTATTATCAAAAAGATTTTTTTAAAATCCTATTGATTTTGAACTAAATTTTATTTATAATTAACATATACTATTTTTTATGAGAGGAGTTAAAAACATGGACGCAGGTGTCAGTAGTTTGGCTAATGTCCCCCGAGGGCGATTGATTTTTAATATTGACAAGTGCGCATGTGTTTTTAGCGTATTTGCCTAAATCTCGCCCTCCATCAAATTAAATGGAGGTAAAAAATGGAACTTGAAGAACTCATGAAAATCGTTGATGAGGCTAAAAGGCTCTTGGAAGAAAAGAACTTTTATGACCTCAAAATACTGCTTCAAGAGATGGAGCCTGCCGATATTGCTCTTGTTCTTGAAGAATTTCCCGATAAGAAAATTTGTCTTTTATTTAGAGTCTTGCCAAAGGATTTGGCTGCCGAAACATTCGTTGAAATGGAAAGCGAAAATCAAGAACTTTTGCTTAGTTCATTCACCGATGCGGAAATAAAGGAAATTTTAGATGAACTTTATATTGACGATACAGTCGACATTATCGAGGAGATGCCTGCAAATGTTGTTAGGCGCATTATAAGAAACTCCTCACATGAGGATAGACTTATCATTAACGAGTTGTTAAAATATCCCGACGATTCCGCAGGTAGCATTATGACAACGGAATATGTTCGACTTAACGAAAGCATAACCGTTGCCGACGCTTTGAAACACATAAAAAGAACAGGTGTTGACAAGGAAACCATTTACACATGTTATGTGACCAAGCCTGATAGAACGCTTTTAGGTTACATTACCGCAAAAACACTTCTCCTTTCCGAAGATGACGAAATTATTTCCGATATTATGGAAACAAATATGATTGTCGCTCACACAGATGAGGACAAAGAGGTCGTTGTCAAGGAAATGAGCAAATACGACCTTTTGGCTCTCCCTGTTGTTGACAAAGAAAACCGCCTTGTCGGCATTGTAACCGTCGATGACGCTATCGATGTCATGGAAGAAGAGGCTACCGAGGATGTCGAAAAAATGGCGGCTATTACACCTTCCGACAAACCATATCTTAGCACAAGTGTATTTGAAATTTGGAAAAACCGTATTCCGTGGCTATTTCTTCTTATGTTATCTGCAACATTCACGGGCGCGATCATCACATATTTTGAAGATAAACTTGTCGCATCTATTGCCGGCACTGCTCTTATTGCATTTATTCCTATGTTAATGGGAACAGGCGGTAACGCAGGCGGACAATCATCGGTTACAATTATCCGTGGTCTTGCCGTTGAAGAAATTAGAATGAGCGATATTATCAGTATCGTATTTAAGGAACTTCGTGTTTCTCTACTTTGCAGTGTTTCTCTTGCGGTTGTAAACTTTGTAAAAATGATGCTTGTAGATAATTTGCTATTTAAAAATCCAAACATCACGATTCAAGTCGCTATGACCGTTTCACTAACACTTGTTTTGGTCGTTATAGTTGCGAAAATCGTTGGTTGCACACTTCCGATTATTGCGAAGCGTATCGGTTTTGACCCTGCAGTTATGGCGAGTCCGTTTATCACCACTATCATTGATGCGGTTTCCCTTTTGATTTATTTCAACATCGCATCATCAATACTAAAAATCTAAAAAATTCCCCTTTTAAAGGGGATTTTTATTTGCTTATTTTAAATTTAGGCATATAATGAGATTAGGTATCTAAAAGGGGGTGTTATCTATGTGTGTTGCGTCATTAAAATCCATGACTCTTTCAATCAAGGCTAAAAAGATACTGTCAAGCATAGGAATTGATTCGGAAATTATTCGGCTTGAGCCACAAATGACACATAAGGGTTGCGCTTACGGAATAAAATTCAATTGCATAAATCTAAATTCCGTTCAAGATGCCTTAAAAAGCAAAAATCTCGAATATAGCGATATTATAAGGTTGTAGTTATATGATATATTTTGACAATCCCGCCACCACTTTTCCAAAACCACCTGCACTTGCGGAAGAAATTTCAAGATGTATTAAATGTTATTGCGGAAATCCTGGTAGAAGCACTCATTTTATGTCTATGAAAAGCGCCGAAAAAATTTTCGAGGTGCGTTCTATTATTTCAAAAATGTTCGGTGCAGAGCCTGAAAATGTGATTTTCACCTATAATACAACTTATGCTATCAATATTGCTATAAAATCCAACTTAAAAAAGCATTCTCACATTCTTTTAAGTGATATTGAGCATAATGCGGTTTTGCGTCCTGTATCGGCACTTTCTCGCGATGGTCTTTGTTCCTATGATTTTTTTAGCACTGACGGAAGCGATGACGATATTTTAAACAGTATTCGCCAAAAGTTGACAAGTGAGACATCAATGCTCATATGCACTCATATTTCGAATGTTGGTGAAAGGCGACTACCAATTAAGAAAATTGGGAAACTTTGCAAAGAAGAAAATATATTTTTCATTGTAGATGGTGCGCAAAGCGCAGGAATTCACGAAATAGATGTTTTGGATATGAATATTAATGCGCTTTGCTTTCCTGCTCACAAGGCGCTTTATGGGCCTCAAGGAGTTGGTGTTTTAGTCTTAAACGAGGCAAAGGACAGGCAAACGATAATTGAAGGTGGCACGGGAGTTAACTCTTTGAGCCTTGAAATGCCCGATTTTTCGCCCGAACGATATGAAGCAGGGACTTTATCAACTCCACTCATTGCGGGGTTTGGAGAGAGCTTAAAATGGCTATTATGCTATGATACAAAGAAAATTCGAGAGCATGAAGAAAAATTATATAATATTGCTCTTGATTTATTAGAAAAAAACGAGCGAATAATCACATATAAGATGAATGATTATTCGGGCAATACGCTTATGTTCAATATTAAAGGCATTTCTACTGCCACCGTTGGATATGAATTAAACAAACGGGACATTTGCGTGCGTGCAGGGTTTCATTGTTCACCTCTTGCTCATAAAAAATTGAAAACAGGTGATTTTGGCGCGGTGCGAATAGGATTTAGTCTTTTCAATACGCAAAAAGAAGTCCTTTCCTTTTACGACGCATTAGAAGATATCATCAAAAAAAGAATACGAGAATAACACAAAAAGCAGGCAATCAAAATCAAAAGATTACCTGCTTTTTATATTCAAATAATTATTTTAACATAGTCGAACCGAACAGGGAGAGATCCCTTTTTTATCCTTTATAAAATACAAGTTATTATAAATTTTTCAAAATCACTTTTTAATGCAACTCCGGTTTCAAAAACGAAATCTAATATGTTTTCAGCACTTCCTTCATAAATGATTTTATCTTTGTTAACATCATATACTGTATGGAAAAATTCCGTTCTTGATATAAAATAATCAATATCTCCTAACGAAAATTCTATTTCCCGTCCCTCGAAAAGTGCTATTTCAAATTCTTTAAAATTCATATTTACCTCTTAATCCAAAGGAACTTCAAGAAGAGTTGAAGAGATAGACCCGTTGCCGTTGAGCCATCGTTTCTTACTAAAAATGTGCGCCATCAGGAGTCGGATATGTGTTTATCCAATCGCAAAGATCTATTATGTTAAATTCGTTACACAAAGTCTCGTATTCTTCCGCTGTCAAAGAGTCATATACATCGTTAGTTTCTGTATTGATTATACAGTATTTTGCTTCCTCGATATTCATTTTTAATATTTCTTCCTGTCTTGTTCGCTCCGCCAATTCGAAACGCCTTGTACAAACATATTTATCATTATAAGCAAAACAAACGATATAATTATCTATTACCTTAGAATACGAATATCCGTTTTCATTCTTGATTCCTATTCCGATAGTATCGCTGTTTACTCTAACGACATAATAATCGTTCGGCAACTCGTATTCCCAATCGGAGAGCCCCGGACCAAAACAAGAAAAAAGGCAAAGATTAAAGAAACACGCCACTAATGTTACCGCGAGAATACAACCATATTTTTCTCGTTTATGAAGTTTCTTTTTGATAAGATTTTCCATATGGCATCCCCTTTTATGCTAATTTCATCTTTCTCAAGCATTCTACATATTTGTATTTTTGTTTGCGCTCTTCATACATTTTTCAATATCTTCAACAAAATAAACTTTCCCATAGTTTTCTAACAAGTAATTTTGGATTTTCTTAGAATCGACAAACTGTAATTCATTTTCAATAATAATATTTTTCAACTCTTCATAATATATTTTTTTACTTTTTCTGCTATAAAAATATATGATGAATCCCGTTAGAATAATATGAATCGCAAAAATGCATACAACAATTTCTTGCATTACAAATACGATTACAAGATTAGCAACAATACAAAATCCCTGTGTAATTATCTCCGATTTTAAATACTTTCTATAATACAAATGGCAATTAACTAAAAACACATCGTTTGGTGGTATGATGATTGTTACTAATAAAAATAAAATTTGAAGTATTATAAACATATATTCCATATTTTCTATCATCCTATCATATTCCCTAACATAGTCGAACCAAATGTCGCAGTTGATACATATCTAACAAAATTTGTTTCGAGTTAAAATATTGCGCCATAGGTTATTTAGCGATTTTTTGTCTTAATTCGATTATATAGATAAATAAAAAGAGTGAATGACAATATTCCCATAAGAACGCCTGAGGAGTCGATTAGGACATCCTTTGCGCTTGGACCTCTACCGTCCGAAAAATTTTGATGCCATTCGTCAAGAATTGCGTATAGAATGCCACAAGCAAGTGCGCAAATATAGGAAATGTATTTTTTTCCTTTAACTGTTGATAAAAACGCATTTGCAAGAGAAAAGCCAAGAAGCATATATATTCCAAAATGCGCTGTTTTTCTAAATGGAAATTGATATTTTTTTACTACTTCGGGAGTGATTTCTTCCTCGGGCATAACAATTCCGAGGACATTTTCAATTACACTTGAACTTGTTTCGGTTGATTTTTCCGCATTTTCAGCCGAAAAGCAATAAATCATAAGCATTGTAAGAAAAACACAGGTCCAAGATGCTGTAAGTAAAATAATTTTCTTCATATTAGTTAGTTTTTGCAATAATTTCATTAGCAGAAAGCGGTTTTTCACTCTTAAAAAACGCAGTGCCAAGCACGAAAACATTCGCTCCCGCATCTGATGCAATTTTTATAGTTTCATCATTTATTCCGCCATCAACCTCAATATCAAGGTCTTTTCCAATAGAATTTGCATATTCTCTTATTTCTCTAACCTTTGGCATAGTTTCGTGCATAAATTTTTGACCGCCAAATCCAGGTTCAACAGTCATAACAAGCACCATATCAATCATTTCTACATACGGAAGGACTGCGCTTGCGGGAGTTTTTGGTTTTATTGAAATTCCAACCTTTTTACCAAGGCTCTTTACTAAATTTATAGACTCAACGATAGTTTTATCATCAAGCGCTTCTAAATGAAATGTTACAATATCCGCTCCGCACTTAATAAATTCTTCAATATATTTGTTTGGCGAAACTATCATAGCATGAACATCGAGAATTAAATCCGTGCATTTTCTAACTGCCGAAATAACAGGCATACCAAAAGATATATTAGGCACAAATGAACCGTCCATAATATCGATATGGACCATTTTTGCGCCTGATTTTTCAACCTTTTCTATTTCCTTGCCTAAATTTAGCATATCACTTGCAAGAATTGATGGTGATATATATTTCATAAATACCTCTTTGTCTTTTTTTGTAAAATTGTGTCACTTGAACCACTTGTGCGTATTATATAATTAAAGGCGCACGAGTCAAGGAATGAATTGGAACTTAAAAATATAGATGTGTGTAGTAAAAAACGGTCATTCCTTGCTCGTTTTATTTTAGAAGGCACACACAATGCGCGCTAATTCCCTCTTTTCTACCTGTGAAACCAAGATGTTCCTCGGTAGTTGCTTTTACATTTATAATATCATATGGAATTTCAAGCACAGTTGACAGCGCACCTCTCATTTGCTCGATATATGGTGACATTTTGGGTGCTTGTGCAATTATAGTGCAATCAATAGACTCGATTTCATAGTCTTTGGATTTTACTATGTCTAAAACTCTTTTAAGCAAAATTTTGCTATCAATATTTTTATACTTACTATCGTTATCGGGAAATTGAAATCCGATATCACGCTCACCGCAAGCGCCAAGTAGTGCATCGGCAATTGCGTGAATTAAAACATCGCCGTCAGAATGGGCAAGAAGTGTTTTATCGTATGGAATGAATATTCCGCCTATTGTAATTCCATCTCCGTCCACAAGTTTGTGAACATCGTATCCGTGTCCTATTCGCATTTTACTCCTCGCTCCTGTTTCTAATTATATGCTCGGCAAGTATAATATCGCTCTTATGAGTGATTTTTATGTTTTCTTTTCCGCAATCTACAAGTTTTACCTTGAATTTTGCATTTTCAACAAGCATACAGTCGTCAGTGGCAACAATTCCGTCTTGAAGTGCCTTTGCAACCGCAACGGAATAAATCTCCTTATCAAAAATTTGCGGTGTTTGAATATTCCACAAATATTCTCTATCAACTGTGCGCTTAACAAATCCGTCATCATCAACAAGTTTTATTGTGTCGGTTACCTTAGTTCCTGCACACGCGCACCTATTTTCAATAGCCGAGGCAAATACCTCTTCAATAATTTCCGTGGTAATAAGACACCTTGCGCCATCGTGAATTGCAATAAATTTAGATTTTTCGGACACATGCTTAAATCCTCTTAATGCTGATGCTTGACGAGTGTCCCCGCCTGTGACAACTGCGCTTACCTTTTTAAAGTCGTTTATAACTATCAAGTCTTGATATTCTTGTATATCCTCTTTTGGAACAACAAGGATTATCTCACGCACAAATTCAGATGCTTGAAAAACCTCAATAGTGCGTTGTGCCACTGTTTTACCACAAACGGTAGCCATTTGTTTTTTATCCCCAAAACGAGTTGAATGTCCTGCGCAAAGGATTATTGCCGAAAGAAATGGGCTTTTTAGTGAATTAGAAAGTTTATTAAATATTTTGAACATATGATTTCTCCATATTTTTTATCCATTATATACATTTTACCATACTTCAATCAAAAAATAAATAGTAAAATAAAAAAAGAACTGAAAATCAGTTCAAAATCACTTGTTGACCGCAGTATCGTCGTCTAATAAATGCCTATTTTATTAGACGACGACAAAAATGTTTAGAAAAGTCATCTTAATACTGCTCCTGTAGCCACTTGAGCATCTCGTCAAGTTCATCCACGGAAAGGGATTGATTCTCATACAGTAAATCCATCATTTTTACGAATGAGCCACCGTGATATTTTGTTAAGAAATCATTGGTCACACTTTTTATGTATTCATCCTTAATCGCATCTGCGTAGTAATATCTCTCTTTTCCCTTTTTTTCGGAATGAATGAACCCTCTATCTTCAAGTCTTGTGAGGAACGATATAAGAGTGGGTGCTTTCCACCCCTTATTTCTTCCAACATTCTCCATGAGATATGCGGTGTTGACCGGTGAAACTTCACTGTTCCACAGAGCGACCATCACATCATACTCTGCTTCCGGCAACTTTTTGGAATTGTCCATATTCATGTCCTTTCTTTTTGTGACGCTCTTATATTATACACTTGCCTAATATATTTGTCAACACCAAAATTGAAAAAATTTTTCTAAAAAAACCGCACCGTTAAAAACGGTGCGGGATGTGTGTGATTTTCAAGAAAGTTTTTTTTCAATTAATTTGCAAATATCGGAAAAAGTTCGTATTTCTACAATTTGTGCATCTTCAATACTGATGTCAAATTCATTTTCGACATCCATAATTATCTTTAATAATGTTAAAGAATCCATACCGAGTTCAATGAAGTTTCCGTCGTCTGTAACCTCGGACACAAGAATTCCCATATATCCTGCCACAATTTCTCTAACTCTATCTTCCATAATTACCTCTTAATTATTGGGAGTAGGAATCATAACGGTTGTGTTCCCATCGGTAAGAACCTCGGGTAATTTTCCGTCCCACTTTGAAAGATATTCAATATATTGCAAGTAATCAGAAATAAGTTTAGCCTCATCCGCTGTCAAATTAGGCTTTATTTGAACATTTCCGTCCGCATCTTTTACCGTAAGTCCAAGCATACTTGCTACTTCAAGGGATTTGATTTTAATAGCCTCGGCTTCAGCCTCAGCCTTGATTTTTATCGCATCCGATTCACCCTGTGCTTGTGCAGCCTTAGCCTCAGCCTCTTGTTCTGCTACGGCAACCTTGCTTTGCGCCTCAATAAGCGCCTTTTGTGCCTCTGCCTCCGCTTTCTTTACCTCTTGGTTTGAAATCATGGTTTGCTCAACGCTTTGCTCATACGCATCGGAAAAATCTATGTTAACAAGTGATACGGTGAGAATATTTACATAATAATTCTCGGCAAGTGCGTTACTGATTACATTTGTAACCTCAGGGGAAATTGTCGCTCTATCTTGAATAAGTTGGTCCGCATTGTATTTTGAAAGTTCAGACTTCGTTTTTTCAAGGACAACGCTTTGTATTCTATTATTTAGTTGTTCAAGTGAGCCATAGTTTACGGCAATGTCCATTACTCTATCCGCTTGAATTTGATACTGAACGGTCATTGTAATATCCATCGTTTGCTTATCGTTTGAATACGACGGAGCAACGAGTTCAAGTGTTTGAACTTTTGCATCATACAAATCATATTTTTGAGTTACCCAAAAATCGAAATATGTTCCCGCTGTCCTTGTTTCTCTTGCCTCTCCAAGAAACTTAACAACCGCAATCTCTCCCGCTTTTACCGTTCTAATACTAAACGGAACAATTAACAAAACAAATGTCATAACGGCAACTAAGCATAGTGGAATAATTGATAAAACCTTCGACTTTTTTACCTTAGATTTTTTATTTTTATATGCGAAAAATCCCGAAATGCCTATTACAACTAAGCACAAAACCGCAATCAAAAGACCTATCATTTTATAAAACCTCCAAAAAGTTTATTTATACTTAAATTATATAATAAAATAAACTTTTTTTCAATATCATTGGGATATTTTTATTAATTTTGGGGATATTTTATTGATTTTAACCTTAGTTTCGTGTATAATTTATTCGAGGTGATTAATTTGAAACACGATGAGATGCAAAGTTTAAACTGTGTCAAAATTTTTAATGCGATATGCAAAGGGCACTCTACTATCTCCGATTTGTCATCATATCTTGGAATAGGTCACTCCACGATAAATAATATTTGCAACAAACTCATATCACTTAATTTTATTGTTTGCGAACCGCAAGAGGCGCCAAACGCAGGAAGGCGCAAATTTAAATATCTACTAACAAGAGAAAATTACTGTTCTTACATATATGAAAACGACGAGTGCTTTAAAGTATATTCTTTAAATGTTGTCGGTGAGATAATTGACCTTTTTAATGTTTATAAATATTCTCTAAATGTGCCAATTAAAGATACTCTTTCAAAAGTCAAAAGCAAATTAATGGATAACGAACTATATAGCAAATATTGTAGAGGTATCTACATAAATTGCCCAGATGAAACAGACGAATATCTTCCTGACGAGTTTATAAAATTCGATTTTAAACCATTTTCTATCCGTGCTATTACGGAGAAAGACAAAATATCTCTTTTGGCATTCGACGAATGCAACACACTTTGTATTAATGAACGAGTGATTGACACCGAATCAAGCGTAGATGAAATTATTGAAGTATTTGGTGAAAACAATATCACTGTATATTCGGGGAATTTTAATATTTTCAATGCAGCAAGGCGAAAAATCATACTAAAAAATATGATTGACTTATTATAAAAAACAAGGGAAACGAATTTCCCTTGTTTTTTTATTAGAAAATAGATAGTTGATTGGTTTTTGCAAGATTTGAAAATACTCCGTTTTCTTCAAGTGTTTTTATAACTGTGCTTGAAAGTCTTGAACACTGTTGAAAATCCTCTACCGAGAAAATATTTCCCGAATTTCTAACATCAACTATTTTTTCAGCCGCCTCATCTCCAATTTTGGGAATTGATGAGAATGGAAGTCTAATTTTTCCATCTTCAGGCAAGAATTTGAAAGAATCGGATTTCATAAGGTCAACCGGCAAAAATTCAATTCCTCTCGCAAGGCATTCGTAAGCAAGTTGCAATGCGACAATTTGCTGTTTTTCTTTTTGAGTAGCCTCATTTCCCTTTGCTTCAAGTTCGGTAATTTGGCTAATAATTCCCGATTTTCCGTTTGCAACCATTGACGATTCAAATCCGCCTGGGGCTACGCTCAAATATGCTGCGTAGAATTCAAGAGGTCTATATACCTTATACCAACCAAAGTCGGATCGTAGCCATGTCGTTCTGTGAGCCAA
>JAZNJK010000121.1:0-1916 GCA_045578005.1 Eubacteriales bacterium
AAATATCTCGCCCTCACTCTCGCAAACAACCTTGACACACGCCCCGCCTCGGACATTAAACCCCCCTGAAACAGCACGGACCTCGGTAAGATTGCAACTTGCATCACAAAGAATAGCGCGCAGGTCTTTTCTTGACCCTGTGTCGAGTTTTTCACTTATTTTAATGCCGTTCAACTCACCGTAGGCAAGAGAAACGGTGTCAAATTCACCCTTTAATCGCTCAATAAACATCTCATCGGCACTCGACTTGTTCTTTAATTCTTCGAAAACCGTTTGCCCCTCAAAGCCAAGCACTCTGCTTTTTAGTCTTGATTTAACGCTCAACTTTCTCGGTGCGCTCACCCGTGTAGCCGATGTGTCAACCGCCGTCCCAATGAAAACATCACTTGCCCCCTTGATAGGACAGGACGATTCGTAAGAACTTGAAAGAGGCACAGAGCATAGCCTACCCTCGTCATCAGTATAAATTACAAGATAGGTAAGTGTCCCACCAAAATCAACCGTGTCCCCCGATATGTATTTGTTTTCGGGCAATGCACTAACCCTCGTGTGTAAAACACGCCTAACCTCAGGCACATAGTCAGGTAGGACAAACTCCTCGCTCACATCACAAGAAACAACCGTGTCACACGCAACCGATGTCAACTTGGGCGCATCTTTTTCAAAATCAATGCTATTCATAAAAATCTCCTTTCAAATAAGCCAAAATTCCTTTCTAATTTAATTTATGCAAAGAAAAACGCAATTATTACTTGACAAGCACCGTTTTTTGTGATAAAATACCAACATATTAAGGCGTTGAAGGAAAAATAACTACAACACAGTATGAAAACAGAGATTGGCGCTCCCGCTGAAATGTGCCAACATACGAGTAGCGTTCCATTCCTGAGCCATTATGCGATGAGCATAACGCGTGACCTCGTTATCGGTCGTGAGTTAAAATTAAGGTGGCACCGTGCATTTTTGCACCCTTATCATTAAGGGGTGCTTTTTTTATTTTCGCTCGCTTGCGATACGAGTTCATTTTTGGCAAAAATAATATTAATATGTAAAATTTTTGGAGGTATATATAAAATGATTGATTTGAAATTTTTAAGAGAAAACCCCGATGTTGTTAAGCAAAACATCAAAAACAAGTTCCAAGACCACAAACTTTCAATGGTTGATGAGGTTATCGACCTTGATAAGCAATACCGTGCGTTTAAGAGCGAGGCTGATAGCCTTCGTGCCGATAGAAATAAACTTTCAAAGCAAATCGGTTTCCTTATGGCTCAGGGCAAGCGCGATGAGGCAAATGAGGTAAAGGCACAGGTAACAAGCGCTGCAAACCGCCTTGCCGAACTTGAAAAACTCGAAGAAGAATATGAAGAAAAAATCAAAAAGATAATGATGGTTATCCCTAACATTATCGACCCAAGTGTTCCAATCGGTAAGGACGATAGCGAAAATGTCGAAGTTCAAAGATATGGTGAGCCTGTTGTTCCCGATTTTGAAATCCCATACCACACCGAAATTATGGAAGCACTTGACGGTATCGACCTTGATAGCGCAAGAAAAGTTGCAGGTAATGGTTTTTACTACCTTATGGGCGATATCGCACGCCTTCACTCCTCAATTATATCCTACGCTCGTGACTTTATGATTGACCGTGGATTTACCTACTGTATCCCACCTTTTATGATTAGAAGTGAAGTTGTAACAGGCGTTATGTCATTTGCCGAAATGGAAGCAATGATGTATAAAATTGAGGGCGAGGACCTTTATCTTATCGGTACAAGTGAGCACTCAATGATTGGTAAATATATTGATACAATTCTTGAGGAAGAATCACTTCCGCACGCATTAACTTCATACTCACCTTGTTTCCGTAAAGAAAAAGGAAGTCGGATCGTAGCCATGTCGTTCTGTGAGCCAAG
>JAZNJK010000122.1:0-7132 GCA_045578005.1 Eubacteriales bacterium
CCCTGTTTGGTTTGATAAACTTTGGCAAAACACAGTAGACCTTTTCCGCACTCTCGATATCCCTGTTAGAACTCTTGAATGTTGCTCAGGTGACCTTGCTGACCTTAAAGTAAAGAGTATAGATGTTGAGGCATGGAGTCCAAGACAAAAGAAGTATTTTGAGGTTGGCTCATGCTCTAACCTTGGCGACGCGCAGGCTCGTAGACTTAAAATCAGAGTCAACGCAAAGGACGGCAAGTATTTTGCACACACCCTTAACAACACGGTTGTTGCTCCACCAAGAATGCTTATCGCTTTCCTTGAAAATAATATGAATGCTGACGGAAGCATCAACATTCCAAAGGCACTCCAACCTTATATGGGTGGCAAGACAAAAATCGAAAGAAAGTAATAAATTAATTATTTAATTTATTGCCACGGATAAATAATAACAAAATCCTTGATGAAAATCGGGGATTTTTGTTTTGTTATTGACACGAGAGTAAAAAAATGATAAAATGATAATGTAAAAATACATTAACAGTGAGGTAGACAAATGAATTACTATAAAATGAATATTGCAGGGCTTGATCGTGAACTTCCGATTTGCAAGGTAAATGACACTCTTTACATTGCGGGATTTGTTATTTTCGGTGACCCTGAACTTACAACTGCGTGCGCAAAGGCACTCCTTGAAAAAGCGCCCGAGTATGATTATATGATCACTGCCGAGGCAAAAGGTATTCCTCTAATTCACGAAATGGCTCGTTTGCAAAATAATCAAAAGTATATTTTGGCAAGAAAAGGACCAAAACTCTATATGACCGACATTCTCTCCGTTACAGTTAGGTCAATCACCACCGCAAAGGAGCAAAAACTCTTCCTTGATGGCGCAGATGCAAAACTAATGCAGGGCAAGCGTGTTCTTATCGTTGATGATGTAATCTCCACAGGTGAGTCACTCCACGCAATAGAGGAACTTGTTAACCAAGCAGGCGGAAAAGTCGTTGGTAAAATGGCAATCCTTGCCGAAGGTGACGCAATAGACCGCCCCGATATCACCTACCTTGAACCACTCCCACTTTTCAGTGACGAAAACGGCACAATCCTTTAATAAATAAAAAACTGACCTAAAAAATAGGTCAGTTTTTTATATGCAACACACCGTGTTGATGATATGCAAGGCGATGCCTTGATGATATACAGCCCAAGGGCTGA
Organism: Eubacteriales bacterium; assembly: GCA_045578005.1. Classification (GTDB taxonomy): domain Bacteria; phylum Bacillota; class Clostridia; order Oscillospirales; family CAG-272; genus RGIG2000. Next base: position 1,198 of record JAZNJK010000122.1, read on the forward strand.
TGATATACAATGCAAGCATTGATTTTCACAAAGTAATTTTGAAAAATTACTTTGTGAAATGCCAAACCCTCATTTCGCATTCGCCACGGTTAGCAAATGCGTAGTAGGGAATAAGGATCGCCTTTGTCTTGTAAAAGTCAATATAATCAATAGTCTTTTTGCGGTAAAGTTCACCATAGGAGCGGTGTCTGTATGCGTCAACATGCAAGGTCAAAACGCCAAGTTTTTCGTCGAAAATTTCATAAAATTCCGTGTCGCAATCAATGTGCAAATCGGCAAGGTCCTCGCCGTTGTCAAAACTTTCGGAGCAGTAAATAATAGGTCCTCTTTGCACCGCATACTTGCCACAGTCGTCACTGATTTTCGGATTTGCCTGAACAAAGAACGGTGTCATATCAAAGTCAAATGTTATAGGCGTATTCGCTTTAAGGTCATAATAAAGATATCCGTCTTCCGGTTCGTTACCGATACAGTAGTCGCACCATTCGGGAATTCTAACCGCCAAGCGCACATCACGGTCAACACTAATCTCAATATGACCGTCGAGAGGATAGTTAGTTTTTTGACAAATACGCACACTTTGTCCGCCAAATTCAAACTCCGACTCACTTTGCATAAATTGATGGACATAAATAGTTTCATCATCGTGAGTGTAAAGCAAATTCGCCAAAGACGGCATAAAACGGACAATGTTAGGCGGACAACACGAACACCAAAACACCTCTTGCCTTTGAGTAATAGGGAAGTTGACCGCGGGATACTTGTTCTTTCCGTCTCTTGTGCGTAATTTCGGAATAATTTCAAGCGGATTAGTGTAGAAAAACGACTTTCCGTCAAGCGAAATCGAGGACAAAAATCCGTTGTAAAGCGCCCTTTCAATCACATGAGCATATTTCGCCTTATTTTCAATAAGTTGCATTCTGTGTGCAAAAAGTATGAGTGAAATTGCCGCGCAACTCTCGGTATAAGCAATAAGGTTAGGTAGGTCGTAAGGGATAGTAAACGCCTCTCCTGCCGAAGATGAGCCAATTCCACCCGTTACATACATTTTCTTTGTCGCAATATCGTCAAATATGCTCTCGCAAGCCTCTTTTAGCGGGACATCATCGCATATTTTCGCAAGGTCAGCCATCGCACAGTATAGATAACAAGCCCGAACTGCATGACCAACCGCCTCTTTTTGCTCCCTAACAGGAAGGTGTGCCTGTGAGTAGCCGGGATTTGTCCAATCCCAATCTTCTTCCTCGGGGCGAAGTCCACGCTCATCGACAAAGAATTTTGCCATATCAAGATACTTCTTATCGCCCGTGCAGTTGTAAAGGCGCACAAGCGCAAGTTCGATTTCCTCGTGTCCGGGAGTTACAAAAACAGTATCACGGTCAGTTATAAATCTTTTTTCAATGTAGTCAGCAAATCTTATCATAGCATCAAGGAATTTTCGTTTTCCCGTCGCCTCAAAGTAAGCAACTGATGCCTCAATTAAATGCCCCGCACAGTAAAGTTCGTGATGGTCACGGTTTTTAAACCTGTTATCAGGCTCAACAAGTGTGTGGAATATGTTAAAATAACCATTCTCGTCTTGATTTTTTACAATCAAATCGACAAGTTCATCAACAATTTTCTCGTGTTTTGCGTCGTGTTCAAGATGTGTAATATATGCCACACCCTCAACCCATTTCGCAACATCGGAGTCCCAATAGAAATGTGGCTCAATCTTGCAATTTTCAAAATCAAATGCCTCAAAGCGCCCCGTCTCCGAAAATCTTTTGTAAACCGCATCGACGGTCACATCACGCACAAGCGCTTGCTTTTCAGCCCAAAATCCACCCGTGATTTTAGTCTTTGAAAAATCAACATTCTTCATAAAAATTCCCCTTAAAAAACAGATTTCATCATCACTTAAATTATAACATAGCCCAAAATATGTGTCAACCGTTTTAATAAAAAAGAGCCTGTAAAAACAGGCTCTTTCGCATTTGGTTTTAATTAAACTTCGGAGAAGTCGTCCTTGCCAACACCGCAAAGTGGGCAAACGAAATCATCGCCAAGGTCCTCAAATTTAGTGCCGGGTTCAATTCCGTTTTCAGGATCGCCAAGTTCCTCGTCGTATTCCCAACCGCATACATCACATACATACTTTTTCATAATAAAAATCTCCTTTCTAAAAATTAAATTATTTTATTGTATTTATTTTATTTCTTCAAAATCACTCGCTCCGTGTTTGCAAAGCGGACAAATGAAATCATCGGGAAGAGTGTCACCCTCGTATACATAACCACAAACCTTGCACACATATCCGCGTTTACCCTCGGTTTCGGGCTTTGGTTTAACATTTTCTTGATAGTAGGTATAGGTCATTGTTTCCTTGTCGGAAAGCACTCTTGCCTCGGTAATTGAGCAAATGAACATACCGTGTGTATCAAGGTCAATATATTGCTCAACTTTAAGCGACATAAATGAGTTTATATGTCTTGGTAGGAAGATAAGACCGTTGTCAGAGCGAAGTGGTTCGCAACCCTCGAACTTGTCAACATTTCTTCCACTCGCAAAGCCAAACTTCTCAAACACCGCAAACGGAGCATCGGTAGAAAGACAGTTTACATTCATCTTTCCTGTTTGCTTTATGATGTGGTGAGAGTAGTTTTCCTTGTTTATAGTAACCGCAATTCTATTAGGTGTATTTGTAACCTGTGTAATTGTGTTTACAATAAGACCGTTATCCTTCTTGCCGTCGTTTGAAGTAACAACATAAAGACCGTAACCAATGTTAAATAGTGCCGAAAGGTCGTTCTTGTTAGCGGTATCACCCTTGCGAGCGATATATTCCTTGCAAAGTTCATCGCAAAGTGCTTTGAGTTGATTTGTGCTATCTTCATTAAGAGCGGACAAAATCTTGACCCCTGTGTCGCAGAATGTGAGATTTTTGCACTTTTCAAGCATACCGCGCATAATTTTAGAAGCGAGCGGAGCCCAACTTCCGTTTTCGATAAGAGCAACAGTCCTGTTAGAGAAATTGCGCTCAGTAAGGTGTGTGATAAACTCACGCATAAATGGGAAAATTTCCGCATTGTAAGTCGTTGTCGCAAGGACGATTTTGCTATATCTAAATGCGTCCTCAACCGCCTCAGCCATGTCAACTCTTGCAAGGTCGTTTACAACTACCTTAGGGCAACCGCTTGCACGGAGCATATCCGCAAGCATAAGCACCGCCTTTTTAGTATTGCCATAAACCGATGTGTAAGCAAGGACAATTCCGTCTTCCTCAGGCTCATAACTTGACCAAGTGTTGTAAAGACCGATATAATAGCCGAGATTTTCTTTAAGCACAGGACCGTGCAAAGGACAAATTGTTTGAATGTCAAGCGAACTTGCCTTTTTGAGTAGAGATTGCACCTGCGCACCGTATTTTCCAACAATTCCGATGTAGTATCGTCTTGCCTCGCAAGCCCAATCTTCCTCTACATCAAGCGCACCAAACTTTCCAAATCCGTCAGCGGAGAAAAGCACCTTGTCATATGTGTCATATGTTACAATAACCTCTGGCCAATGCACCATAGGAGCGCCAACAAATGCAAGAGTGTGCTTGCCAAGGCAAAGAGTGTCACCCTCACCAACGATTACTTGCTTGTCGGCAAAGTCCGTGCCGAAAAAGTTCTTCATCATCGCAAATGCCTTAGTTGATGAAACAATTTTTGTATCGGGATAAGCGCGCACAAAGTTCATAATGTTTGCCGAGTGGTCGGGTTCCATATGTTGAACAACGAGATAGTCGGGCTTTCTTTTGCCGAGAACACTCTCAATATTGTCGAGCCATTCGTGTGTAAAATTTGCATCAACGGTGTCCATAATCGCTATTTTTTCATCAATAATAGCATACGAGTTATAGGACATTCCGTTTGGCACAACATACTGACCTTCAAAAAGGTCAATGTTATGGTCGTTTACACCGATATACTTAATATCATTTGTAATATTCATATTTTTACCTCTTTCAATATATGTAAATATTAACTAAAAAATACTGTTTTATTCAAAATTATTGCCAATAATCAAGTTCAGTATCAATTCCGATATCTTTTGCGATAAATGTTTCTTTCTCACCGTTTTTGCGCTTTTTCTTGTAATCCGCAAGCGCCCTAAACGCATACCTACTAAGGTATAGTATAACAGGCATATTAATAATGGTCATAAGTCCCATTGTAAGGTCGGCAACATTCCAAAGTAGGTCAGCACTAAGTCCCGCACCTACAAAAATCACAAGCGATGCTACAATGTAGTAAATATAGTTGAACTTCTTTGATGGCACATGACCGAGAATGTGGCTAAGTGCTTGATTAACATAGTAAAGATTGCCAAGCAAAGTTGTAAACGCAAAGAGCAACATAGCAACAGTAATAAAGATAGGACCAAACGAGCCAAGCGCCGATTTGAGCGCAAGTTGAACATAAGGCGCACCCGAAATTGACTCGGATGGCTCAATTCCCGACGACATACACATAAACGCAGTTGCCGAGCAAACAAGCACAGTATCAATGAACACCGAAAGCACTTGAACAAGTCCTTGCTTTGCAGGATGTGAAATATCAGCCGATGCCGATGCGTTAGGCGCAGAGCCAACACCCGCCTCGTTAGAGAATAGTCCGCGCTTAATTCCAAACATAACACAAGAACCGCTAAATCCACCGAAAATCGCTTGGAAATCAAACGCTTCGGTAAAGATACGAGCAAAAATTGACGGTAGCGCAGGAATGTTTATGCAAACGATAACGAGCGCAACAAGTATGTAAGCAACGCCCATAATAGGAACGAGCAAACTTGTAACCTTAATAACTCTTGACCCACCGCCAAATAAACAGTAACCAACGCAAAGTGCGATGATAAAACCGATAATCCAAGGTGTTACGGAAGGGTTGTAGAATGAATACGATGAAAATGTCGATTGCAAGTTGTATGATGCAAGCATATTAAAACCAAATCCGTAGGTCAAAATAAGTAGCACCGAAAATACGATAGCAAGCGGACGGCATTTAAGACCTGCCTCGATGTAATATGCAGGACCGCCGTAACTTCCGTCAGGACCGCGTTTTTTGAAAATTTGAGCAAGTGTGCTTTCAACAAATGCCGAAGCACCGCCGATAATGGCAATAACCCACATCCAAAATACTGAGCCAAATCCACCAAGACAAAGTGCGGTTGAAACACCGATAATGTTACCCGTGCCAACACGAGAAGCGGTTGAAACCATAAGTGCGTGGAATGATGAAACTCCACCTTTTTCGGGTGTTTTCTCGCCAACAACACGGATTTGTTCCTTTAACATTCCAAATTGAGCAAATTTTGTTCTAAATGTGAAGTAAAGACCGCCAAGCACGAGCAAAATGATAAGTATGTATCCGTAAAGTGCGTCGTTTATATTCGAAATAAGTTTCTCTAAAAACATAAAAACTCCTTAAATTTCGATTAGTTCGTAGTCGCAAGAGCCAACGCCAAGAGCATTTGCAACATCAATCGTTAACGCACCGTTTCGACTCTCAATTCGCTTGATAAGGTGAGGCGCACCCTTGTCCTTACTTGCATAAACGAGGTCAACACATGCCTTGTCAATAGCCACAGGATCAAGCGAGGCAAGCACACCAATATCACCCATACAAGGGTCTTTTGCAACTGCGCAACAGTCACAGTCAACACTCATATTTTTCATAACATTTATATAACAAATTTTGTGCTTAAAATACTCAACAACACTAAGTGATGCATCAGCCATCGACCTCAAAAACGAGTCGTGATCAGCGTCCCAAAGAAGAGCAACATCGCCTGCACCGTGAATGTATTTTTTACCAAACGAGGACGCAAGACCAATCGAAAGTTGTTTTAGCGCACCACCATATCCGCCCATAGGGTGTCCCTTGAAGTGTGAAAGCACGAGCATAGAGTC
>JAZNJK010000123.1:0-2754 GCA_045578005.1 Eubacteriales bacterium
GTCTTTCCGTTGAGTATTCGGGTGAGGGTTGCGAGCGGCACTCCCGAGAGTTGGGAGATGTCGGCGGTAGTGATGCCCTTTTCGGCTTTTGCTTCTTTAATTTTGTCGATAATTTGTGATACTACGCTGTTCAAATGTAAATCTCCTTTACTTTTTATCGTTTTTGATATGTAAAAATCAAATTTGAGAGTAAAAAATGACGGTAAAAAATGTAAAAAATGATATGCCAATATGCAAATTTGCGTATTGAAATGCGAAAAAATATGCTGTATAATGATATCAACACAAAGGACAAGGCAAGTTTAATATGCTGTCAATGTGGAAAAAGGGCAACCACAAAAAAGATGGAGGTTTAAGAAAATGACAGAAAAGGAAAAGGAATTGTTTGAACGGATCAGGAATAGCAAAGATCCCGACCGCGCGTTGGACTTGGCTATACGAATTGTAGAAGAGAAACTAAAGAAATTGAACTTGCCTAATTGAAGAACCTCCGCTCGGCACGGCAGATGCGTGTCGGGTATTTTTTTTTATTCCTCGTTGTCTATCTTTAGTATAATCTCTTCAAGCACCTTTTCAAATTCATCTACAGGAAGAGCCTTGATAGCCATAAAAAGTTTCAACTCTTTCTCTGTAAAACCTTGCAATATTTCTTCTGTTGTTCTTGGTTTTTCGAATATAAGTTCAGAAGGCGGAATATCAAGAATAGCCGATATCCTTTTTAGAGTTGTTCTCTTTATATTTTCCACTCTTCCATTTTCATATTTAGCAACGGCTGATTTTTTTACTCCAAGAAGCTCGCCAAGTTCTTCTTGCGTCATTCCTTTTTCTTTTCTCGCTTTTCTAATTTTTTCACCTATATTCATAATGAAATGCCCTCTTTTCATTGTGGTGTCCTAATTATACACCACAAGTGTAGAAAAGTCAAGGGATTTTCAAAAAAAATTGAAAAAAATTCAAAAAACCTATTGACAACGGCTCTTTAGCGTGCTATACTATGAGTGTCCTAATAAGACACTTTCACGAAAGGAGGAGCAAAATGAACAAGGAATTGCTTAAAAGCATTATGGTGCTGCACGGTGATACGAATAAAGTTCTTGCTAAAGTATTGAACATTTCAGAGCAAAGTCTTTCTTGCAAAATCAATGAAAAGGGTTCCGAGTTTAAGCAAGGCGAGATTGCGAAAATCAAGGACCATTACAACCTTAGCCCGGATCAAGTCGAATCTATTTTTTTTGCCTAAAAAGTGTCTTATTTAGACACAAACATCGAAAGGAGAAATATGGAAATAGTATTACCTCTCATTATGGTCGGCGTTTACCTATTCTTTATAGCATCAATCGCGAGAAAAGCAAAAAGAGTCAAAAACGCACTTATCATAAACAATATCAAGTTTATAGAAAGGAAGTGACAGAATGGAACTTTTCTATTTTTTCTTGCTTCTTATCGTTATAGCGGGTGCATTCTATGCTTGGCTTTGCGTTAAAGATGTTGAAGATATGGCGTGGAATGTATACCGTGAAACAATGTTAAGAAATGAGATGTTTGATTTGTTTTCAGAGGTAGCGCAGGAGATGCAAAATGACAAAGACACACTCTCATAACAATCAACACTTCACCGGGAAGAAAGGAAAGGTTTGCAACCGCAGAAAGAGCCACCGCGTGAAGAACGTACACAAAAACAAATATCAGAGCGGTTCTTTTTCAGATGCAAGGCAGTCCGCCCTGCAAAAGTCACCGCCTAAAGAGCTTGCCGAAAGCTCACAAATCGTAAAAACCTTTTTGGGAAAGGAGCGTGACCACAATACCTGAACATCAAAAGTATTATTGGCTCAAACTCAAACGTGACTTTTTCAAACGGCACGATGTTCGCATCATTGAAGAAATGCCGAATGGAAAAGACTACATTCTCTTTTACTTAAAGCTCTTGCTTGAGAGCGTGGACCACAACGGAAAGCTGCGGTTCAGCGACACAATACCCTACAACGAGCAAATGCTATCGGTCATCACGCACACCAACATTGACATAGTGCGCTCGGCTATGAAGGTATTTATGGAGCTGCAGATGGTTGAGGTCCTTGACGATCAAACAATCTACATGACCGAGGTTGACAAGCTCGTAGGGAGCGAAACCCCACAGGCAGACCGAATGAGGAAGTGCCGAGAGCGAAAAAAATTGGCAGAATGTCACAATGTGACACCGATGTTACAAAATGGTGACACAGAGTTAGAGTTAGATAAAGAGTTAGAGTTAGAGAAAGAGTTAGAGTTAGAGGAAACAATAACAGAACCTAACACGCACGCGAAGCCGTACTCATTTGAAGCAACAATTTTTTTCAGCCAATTTATGGATGAAGAAAAAGCGAAAACCGAGTGTTATCTTTGGTACCAATACAACGACCAACGAGGGTGGGACTGCCTACCCGATTGGAAATCCGCCGCTATTCGGTGGATCGAGAAAATTTAATTTTGAAAGGAAATAAAACATTATGGAAAACAAGTATTACATCGTAAGAGCAGACAGAGCAGGCGTATTCTTTGGCAAGATCAAAGAGCAAAGCCACGATATGGTCACTATGACCAACGTTAGAAAAATCTTCTATTGGGACGGCGCTTGCGCAGTTGAGGAACTCGCAACCATCGGAACAAAGAAACCCCATCAATGCAAGATCACCGTTGAAATCCCCGAGATGGTGATTGCAGATCCTATTCAAATCATCCCTTGCACAGATAAAGCCGTTGAGGTCCTCAGTGGGG
>JAZNJK010000124.1:0-9177 GCA_045578005.1 Eubacteriales bacterium
CCCACCCTGTTTATTTTTGTTCTCTGAAATCCCCATTTAATTAAATCAAAGCTATTTTAAAAAAGAAATCTACATCTTGTAGAAAAACAAAGGAGATATAAATACATATGAGCATTTACTGTCAAAAACAAACAAAAAACGAAAAAGAAACCGTATTTTCGCTTGAAATAAGCAAAATTTACGCAAATCCAAACCAACCGAGGCGGATTTTTGATGATGAGTCAATTTTAAAACTTGCCGATAGCATTCGCCAATATGGTATAATTCAACCGCTATGTGTTAGAAAAATGGGCGAAAATTACGAACTAATATCGGGAGAGCGCCGTTTAAGAGCATCAAAAGAACTCGGAATGACGCATGTTCCGTGTATAATTATGGATATAAATGAGTCAAAAAGTGCGGAAATATCTATAATTGAGAATTTAATACGAGAAGATTTGAATATTTTTGAACAGGCGGGAGCGATTGAAACATTAATTGAGATGTTTGGACTAACACAGGAGCAAATTGCGAAAAAATTGAGTAATAGTCAGTCTTTTGTGGCAAATAAGTTGCGACTTCTCCGTTTATCGACCTCTGAAAGAGAGAAAATTCTCGAAAACAACCTAACCGAAAGACACGCAAGGGCGCTTTTGCGCATACTTGATCCTGTTTCCCGTGAAACAATTCTTAATAAAATCATCGAAAATAACTTAAATGTTGTGAAAAGTGAAGAATTAATAGACCAATTTATCACAGGAACGGTTGCAAATGACCCTAAAAAAGCAAAAACACGCACTCCAATCAAGGATATGAAGTCGTTTTATTCTTCGATAGATAGGCTTATAGATGCGGTTAAGTTGTCAGGGGTTGAGGTCAAGAGTCGAATTGTCGAAAGCGATGAATGGACCGAACTTACCATTTTAATTCCGTCAAACTCCTGTGCGAATTAATTTTAAACTCTCGAACAAAAGCGAATTTTGTGAAAACTGAAAACTCGCGCTTTGTCTTGGCAACTCGTGTTTTATCCGCCATTTTATCTTGCTAACATAAAAACCGAATGTTTCATGTGAAACATTCGGTTTTTGTTTTGTTTGGGACTGTAATTTAAAAGTGGAATTTGGTGGTGTTTGAGTTGCTATATCTTACTTGCGCAAGAAAGTTTTCCACAATTTTAAACATCGAAACAAAAATGAGGGGATAAAACACAAAATCACCGAAAACCCTCGTGGCAACTGGGTTTTTCTCCTTTTTCGCCTCGCTCCACGAGGCAATTTTGCGACTTTGATAGATACAATAGTGGAAAACTTGTTCATATGTGTGGAAAATCAATAGGGCCGTTTCAAGACCGTTTTGTGCTTAAAAAGAGAAGAGAGTAGTCAATCTAACGCCCTTTTAAAACGCCTTAAAAACCGCCTCGAACCCGCCCAAAACCATTGTAAAACCTCGCCAAATTCTCGAAAAATCGCCACAAAAAACAAGAAAATTCCACCGCACTAACCCCTTTACCAAACCCCATTTTGCGCTAATTTTTAATGTTTCACATGAAACAAGCGGTGAGCCACCGCGGGCGAACTCCGACTTCATTTAGTAGGGGTTGTTTATGCACTCCCCGAGCAGTCGAGTGGCTCGACACCCAAACTCCGACTTCGTGCAGTAGTGATTTCTTCTGTCCACTACGAAGCAATATTCTTCATGGCGTTAGCCAATTCATGTTCGCTTGCGAACAATTCATGTGCAAAGCACAATTCATGCGATTTATCGCAATTCATGTTCACTTGTGAACAATTCATGGCGTTAGCCAATTCATGACCGAAGGTCAATTCATGTCACAAAGTGACAATTCATGTGCCAAAGGCACAATTCATGCACCGCAGGTGCAATTCATGACCGAAGGTCAATTCATGCCGTTATCAAAGTAGCGCCTCTTTAAGTATCAAAATGGTGTCGGCAAGGATATCAATATCGCCCTTGCAGTGTCCCCTAACCCAGTCGGAAAGGAGTGAACGGAGTGCGCCATTAAATGCCACATATTTGCACTTTGCTCCCTCGCTATCATCGGCAGGCTCAAAAACCGCGCCTATGGCTTTCATCTCTACAAAATTTCCGTCAGTCGCTTTCAAAAGTGGCAAAAGCATATCATCGTAATTTTTAAGAAACGACAACATATCAAAGCACCAAAGGCGGAAGTTGTTTTTATACTTATCATCACAAAGACTCGCACGGAGTGTCGAAATTAGCCCCATAAGTGGCTCTTTTATTATTTGGTCGATAGAACTGTAATGGCGGTAAAATGCGGTGCGTGACACCCCCGCACATTTTGTTAGTTCACTCACCGTGATTTTCTCAAAAGGCATCTTCGTCATTAACTTCAAAAGCGCCTCAAATAAATATTCCTTTGTCAGTTCCTTCGCCTCTACATTCGATGGTCTCATTTTTTCTTCCCCTTTTTGTCAATTCTTATTCTACTTTTTCTTTGACAAAAGAAAAAGTAGCAAAAAGAAAGTGAATCAAAGTAAATAATTTACGGTGCAACCACATTCCTCGTTCCGAATTCCGCATTCCGCACTTGCTACTTTGTAGCATTGAGGTTACAACTTTTTGAATTTTGTCAAGTGCTATGGTGCAAGTATTGACAAAATTCGACACAGGTGCTACAATTAAACCAGTGTAACAGGTGTTACATCATAATTTTATCATTTAGCAAGACTTTTGTCAAGAAGGAGAAAAATGAAAAAATTTGCAATTTACAATCCCCACGCGGGAAACGGAATTACTGATGAAACTGTAAAATCGTTCCTTTCCCCCGACACAGAACTCGTTGACATTACAAAAATCGACACATATGCGGACTTTTTCGCTACCAAATCAAGTGACGACACGGTTATCATTTGCGGTGGTGACGGCACACTTAACAGGTTCGCAAACGACACGAAAAGCATAGAAATTCCTTGCGAAATTTTCTATCTTGCCCTCGGCACAGGAAACGACTTTTTGAAAGATATTGAGGCAAACAATGGCGAAATCGTGCCAATTAGCAACTACCTTAAAAATCTTCCCACTGTAACAGTTAAAGGCAACGACTACCTGTTTCTTAACAATGTTGGATTTGGTATTGACGGCTACTGTTGTGAAGTTGGTGACGCAATGAAAGCACAGGGCAAAACGGACATAAACTACTCCGCTATTGCCATAAAGGGACTTCTTTTCCACTTCAAGCCGAAAAATGCCGTTGTCACAGTTGACGGTGTCCGTAAAGAATACAAAAAGGTATGGATTGCCCCCACAATGAACGGCAGATTTTACGGTGGCGGTATGATGCCAACTCCCTCACAAGACCGTCTTGATAGCGAGGCAAAATTGTCCGTTATGATATGGCACGATAGCGGAAAACTACGCACTCTAACCGCTTTTCCGTCACTTTTCAAAGGTGAACATCTAAAACATACCGCAATGATAGAGGTGTTAAGCGGTCACGAAATCACAGTTGAATTTGATGAGCCTTGCGCCCTTCAAATCGACGGTGAAACTGTCCTCGATGTTACTTCATACACCGCACGCAAGGCGGTGCGGACCGCCAGCCGAATGCCGACATCGTTTAGTAGGGATTGTTTATGAACTCCCCGAGCAATTTTCTTCATGGCATTAGCCAATTCATGACCGAAGGTCAATTCACGCGACTTGTCGCAATTCATGTGCCAAAGGCACAATTCATGCACAGTAAATGCAATTCATGTGCGAAGCATAAAAAAACCGACACAATGTGTCGGTTTTTTTATTATTTCTTATCAACTGTGATGATAATTTTTCTTGTTTCGTCATATCCTACGGAGTGAGTTGAAACACCGTCGATTTTTTGGATTTCGGAGTGGATAATTCTTCTCTCGTATGGATTCATAGGGTCGAGGTGAACATTTCTCTTTTGACGAAGAGCCTTGTCCGCCATTTTTCTTGCAAGAGCGCGGAGTGTCGCCTCTCTCTTTTCACGGTAGTTTTCGATGTCAACGATAACCTTTACATACTCCTTGTGGTCGCCCTCGCTCTTTCTTGCAAGGCAAAGGTTAGCAAGGTATTGAATTGCATCAAGTGTTTCACCGTGGTGACCGATAAGTGTAGAAACATTTTGTCCCTCGATAGTAACAACACGAGGCACATATCCCTCGCTATTCGGAGTTAGGTCGCCTTTAACCTCACAGTCCATACCGATTGACTCAACAAACGACTTAATAAAGCCGATTGCAAGTTGCTTTTCCTCGACGGTGACTTTGATGTCTTCATCTTTAAGAGGTGCTTTTTGCTCTTGCTTGTTATTGTTTTGAGGAGCATTGTTTCTTTGCTTTTTATTATTCTTTTTAGGAGCATTTTGCGCACCCTGTGTCGAATTTTTAGCGGTTTCGGCATTGTTTTCTACCTTAACTTCCGCTTTCTTTTCGCCCTCGTTTTTAGGTGCGTTTTGCTTTTCGCCCTTGTTGTTCTTTTGGGCATTGTTGTTTTTATTATTGTTGTTATTGTCCGCTTTTTTCTCGGTAACAGGGGCTTTTCTTTCCTCTTTTCCGTCATCTACGATAACACGAATTTCGGCATCTTGCGCACCGAAAATTCCGAGAAATCCCTTCTTACCCTCGGAAATAACCTTGGACTCAACAATTTCACCAAGGCTTGCGTAAAGGGCGGTTGCCTTGTCATACGCTTCCGTAACGGTCTTTCCTGTAACTGTATATTCAAATTTCATATTTTTACCTGTTGTTTTTTGTTGAAATTTTTTAGATTTGTTTTTCTAATTAAAGTTAATTTTAACGCTTTGACGGATAAATAACAAAGAAAGACAAGGCGCACCACAGCCAACAGGCGATGGCTATCTTAATTGATAGTCGAGGTTGGTGGCGAGGAGCAACGCCGTATTTCAAAGTTATTTTTCGTCAAATAAATTAGTCGTCTATATGATGAAGCGACCTATACTCACCCGGTTTTAGAGTGAAGTTGGTTGAAGCCTTTTTATTAGTTGTTCCCTTTGCCTCTTTTTCCGCTTTTTTATAATCTTCTTCGGTGAAGGTAGGATATTTCCAAACCTTAGGAAGAAGGAACTGTTGAAGCATTGAAAGAAGTGTTCTAAAAATCCAGTAAACACCGATTGCCGACGCAAAACCGAATGTGATAAAGAGTGTCATAAGAGGAAGAACATAGAGCATCATCTTCATTGAAGAGTTGTTCATTTGCTCCGCTTGTGCGCCCTGATATGAGAACTTCTTTGAGAGGTATTGCGATAGGTAGGTGAGTCCAAGGTTGAGAATAGGAATGAAAATGAGCCACCAGTAACTTTGTCCGAAGGCATCAAAAGGTGTAACACCGAGGTCAACTCCAAAAAGTGTCATATTTGGAATATCGCCAAGGGAGTTAACCGCATCAACCGTTGTTTGTGACATAACGCCCTCAACTGCGCTGAGTGGAGCATGTTCACCTCTTAACCAACTTGCAAGTTGCACTTGTTGTGCGCTTTTTCCAAGTGAAACGCCGATTGACTGAACATATGCGGTGAGTTCTGCACACGCTTGTGCGCTAAGTCCCGCAACGAATTCGAGTGGGCGAATAACTACTTGATAAAGAGGGAAGATGATTATAAGTTGCACAAGCATAGGAAGACAACCTGCAAACTGTGAATAACCCTCTTTTTGATAAAGAGCCATAACTTCTTCTTGAAGTTTTCTTTGAGTTGCTTGGTCATTTCTACCCTTATACTTGTTGCGAAGAGCCATTTCTTTCGGTCTTAAACTTGCCTGTTTTACCATATTCTTATGTTGCTTAATTCCGAGCGGAAGCATAAGAACTTGCATGGCAAGAGCAAAGATTAAAAGAGCCAAAATGTAGTTGTTACCGGTGAGCCATGAACAGCCGCGCATGATGTAACCGAGTATTTTAGCCAAAAAATTAATCATTTTTTTCTCCTGTTGTTTCCTGCCTTTTAAATGTGAATTTATCAGGCACGGGGTCATAACCGCCTCGGCAGAACGGATTGCACCTCAAAATTCGCCAAACGGCTAAAATCGAGCCACGAATCACACCGAATTTGTCAATCGCCTCAATAGCATACTCCGAACATGTGGGCGTAAACCGACACGCATTCGGTAGCAAGGGCGAGATAAACTTGCGGTATAGTTTTATGAAAAATTTAAGAATTTTTTTCATTTCTTATGAGATTTAAAGCCTTGACGGCTTTTGTAAGGTCGTTTCTTATATCCGTGCTTTTTGCGCCTATTGCGCTTTGTCTTGCCACAAGCACGATAAGAAGTCCCTTTTTAAGATTATTTTCCTTTTCAGTTTGTCTTAATCCCTCTCGCAAAATTCTTTTCACACGATTTCGCATATGCGCCTTGCCGAGTTTTTTCGACACGGTAAGTCCAATGCGATTTACATATTCCTTTTTAGGATTGGCAAGCATTAGTTTGTGAGCGCGAAAATCTTTTAGGACATACATAATGATGTGTCGTCCAACAAACTTCGCCCCTTTTGCGTAGGTCTTCGAGTATAGATGGTTTTCACCGATGGCAATATGCTTCATATGCACCTCTTGTAGCCAAATCGCTACACTTGATAATACTGGATTTTAAATCTCTCGATTGTTCGCTTAAAGAAATCCCCGAGAGAAACTCTCGGGGACATCAAAGCAATTAGAAGATTGGACTAAAAATTAGTATGTGAGTCTTGCGCGACCCTTAGCGCGTCTTCTTTTCAAAACTTTTCTTCCGTCAGCAGTTCTCATTCTCTTTCTGAAACCGTGTTCCTTTTTTCTCTGACGCTTCTTTGGTTGGTAAGTTCTTAACATAGTTGCACCTCCTCATTCATAAATTGGCACTATATTAGCATCAATTTTAAGCCAAATTATCTTTCTCGATTTCAAGACAATGTATATTATACACACATAAATATCATTTTGTCAAGTCTTTTTTTGCATTTGACTAATATTTTTATTAAAAAATTATTAAAATGCTTATATATTTATTTATTTTCATACTGTTTTAGAGGCAAATGCGCCTGTTCTTCAAGGATTTTTCCAACCGCTTACCGCTTTTTAACGGATAAGACTGTCCGAAACGAGAATATGAACGGTTATTTCATCGCCTATTTCGGTGCAAATCTCGCTTTTCGGTATTTTTATTGCACAAACGCTCGGTGTCTTGTCACCGTTTCCGTAATTTTCGTCTATAATCACTCTTTCAAGGGTGATGTATATATCGCTTCCGTTTGTGTTGAAGTCGCAAAAGCCGAGGTTGTAACTTTCGTCACACCGTCCGAAGTCGATACCGAAATCAAGTGATAGAAGAAGCACTGCATATTTGTCCGAGAACGACATTTTATCATATCCCTTTGAGGAAAGGTATTCGTTTGCGCTTGACATGCTCTCAAAGAACACCCCGTTCTCTATTTTCTCCCCAAGCGGTCTTTCGTAATGCTCGTAATACCACTTTTTGTTCTCCCTTATTGTCAGCTCCCCCGAAAAAGGCTCGTATTCATCAATCTCATAGTAGCGATTTCTCGGGATAAGCAGGTAGTCGTAGCGTGTTTTTACCTCATCTGTTCCCGCCATCATGTTGGTGTATATATCAAGTTCTATTGAGGTTTTTCCGATAATTTGCGTGCTGTAATTTTTAAAGCCTATATCCGAAAAATATCCGCCAGTTACTCGCTTTACAACCAAAACCGCGCTATCGTTAAACACAGCCTCGGAAATAACGCTTGGATTTTCAACCAAGAGGGCAAAATCCTCATAGGTTAAAATTTCCCTGCAATAATTTCCTATCTCGCTCGGCAAATCCGCGCCGAGATAATTACCCGCATTGACGGTGGGATAATAGTCCTCATTCTCTCTCGTTGCCACAAGCTCGGAGTTTTTGATTATACATTCCTTGCCGTCGCTCACAGCATCAGGGGCTTTTTCGGAAGCCGATGAGCCTTCACTGCTTGACTCGCTTGATGAGTCCTTACTCTCTCTTGATGACTCACTTGACGACTCGCACGAGGATTCTTCATTCTCATCGCACGATAAAAGACAGCCAAAGCATAAAATGAGCGCCAAAAATAATGCTAATAACTTTTTCATAAATACTCCCCCTTTTTTGGAATCATCTCAAAGAAATATCTTTTCTTCATTTTCATTTTAGCACAATGATAAACATTAAGCGACCTTTTTCACAAAACCTTCACACTTTTCGCGTTACTTTCTACATTTTGCACAAAAATCAACGGCTTTGCGAGGTTGAACAAGGCTCTTTTTTGTGCAAAAAAGCGACAGGTTGCCCTGTCGCTTTTGAATTTGTGTTATCAAAACACTTTATTTTCGCTTTTTCTTCGCTACCGCCCAACCTTTTGCGACTTTCGTTGAATTTGAAGTGCGTGGTGCAGATTTCGGAGTGTTGGATTTGTCACCCTTTGCATTCTTACCGCTTCCATTCCTTGTATTTTTCGCGTTTTTTGACTTGCCTTGCGAATTTTTCGACTTTTCATTCCGAATTCCGAACTCCGCATTCCGCATTTGCGAAGCACCGTTCCGCACTTGCGAAGCACCGTTTCTTCCGTCGGGGGCAACGAGGCACGACGGTGCGTAGCCAATCAAGTCTTCTCGTCCTGCCTTGATAAGCGCTTCTCTTATGAGATTGCGGTTTTCGGGGCGACGGGACTGCAAAAGGGCGCGTTGCATTAGTTTTTCACGATAATCATCGGGCGCATAAACCTTTTTCATATCAAGCGGATTTATACCCGTATAATACATAACCGTCGACGCTGTGCCCGGAGTTGGATAGAAATCTTGCACTTGCTCGGGGTTACAACCCACCTCTTTTAGATACAGGGCGAGTTCTATTGCGTCATTTATCGTGCTACCGGGGTGTGACGACATAAGATAAGGCACAAGATACTGTTCAAGTCCTGCTTCTTTACAAAGTCTAAAATACTTCTCACGGAATTTATCATAAACCTTGACATCGGGCTTACCCATATAGCGTAGCACATTAGAACTACAATGTTCGGGCGCAACCTTCAACTGTCCGCTTACATGGTCACAAACGAGTTTTCTAAAAAACGCATCACTCTTATCGGCAAGCATATAGTCAAAGCGTATTCCCGAACGGATAAACACTTTTTTCAAGTCGGAGGCCAAGCGGTCTTAGGAAGACAAATGGACTTTCTTCTATGATATAAAAAATG
>JAZNJK010000125.1:0-6939 GCA_045578005.1 Eubacteriales bacterium
CCGATGACGGTGTTTGGGTAGAGGCGGTTGTTGATGCTAAGGCGAAAGGAATGTTCAAAAAATTCCTAAAAACTACTATATAAATCTTGTGATGATTTTGGTGAAAAATGGAAAAAATTAAAAGATTGAAAGAAACCGCGGAAATAGAATTCGTAGAGAAGAAATCTGTTTTTATCGCTATTGCTAAACGGGTGAATAGCGAAGAGGAAGCGGTTGAAATGATAAAACAACGCAAAAAGAAATATGCCGATGCCACCCATAATGTTTATGCTTACATCTTGGGAGACGGTCTTGTTTCCAGATATTCCGATGATGCCGAACCGCAAGGCACGGCGGGAATGCCTGTTTTGAATGCTATAAGAATGTCAGGAATTACCGATGTCTGTGTCATTGTAACAAGATATTTCGGTGGAATTTTGCTCGGGGCAGGTGGACTTGTTCGTGCGTATTCGACAAGTGCTTCTATGGCTCTTGAAAAAGGCGGAATAGCAATCTACGAGGAATATGATGTTATTGAGTGTGAGTGTTCCTATTCCGATTACCAAAAATTACAACCGATTTTGGAACATCAAAATGTGAAACTTGATACTACTGAATTTTTGGAAAATATCACTTTAAAATTTTCAATTCCTTGTGAGGAATCATTGACTTTAAGCAAAAAGATACAAGATACCTTCGCGGGTAGAATAAAATTGAATTTTGTTGAAAAACGGTTAGATTGTAGATAAAATGTCAAAATATATCGAAAAATAGTGCAAAAAAGTATTTGCACTATTTTTTGCGTATTTATATATTATAGAAAATGGGAGAAAAGGAGAGCGTATATGACTGCTAACGAAATGTTTCTTGAACGAGAAAAATCAATATTGTCCGAGTATGCCTTTTTGACCGCTAATACAAGGGGTAGAGAGGTGTTTTGTCCGCCTTGTCCAAATCGCACGGAGTTTCAAAGAGATAGAGATAGAATTCTTCACTCTAAAGCGTTTAGAAGATTGATGCACAAAACACAGGTTTTTCTTTCTCCGGAAGACGAGCATTTTAGAACAAGAATGACTCATACTCTTGAAGTTACGCAAATTGCAAGAATTATCTCTCGCGCACTTCGTCTTAATGAAGATCTTTGTGAGGCAGCGGCTCTTGGTCACGACTTGGGACACACTCCTTTTGGCCATTCGGGAGAAACAGCAATGCAACGGTTTTTTGACCCCGAATTTGCTCATTATAAGCAAAGCATTAGAGTAGTTGAATTTCTTGAAAACGATGGAGAAGGGCTCAATCTAACTTGGGAGGTTAAGGATGCAATTCTTAACCATACAGGTTCTTGTGAAGCATCTACATTGGAAGGAAAAATCATAAAACTCGCCGATAGAATTGCTTACATAAATCACGATATTGATGATGCTTGTAGAGCGAAGATTATGTGTATTGACGATATTCCAAAGGAAATTCGTTCAGTTCTTGGAAGCGGACATAGTCAACGCATAAACACTCTTGTTTCATCAATAATTTCGGAAAGTATGGACAAGCCTTATGTCAAAATGTCCGATGAAATTTCCTCGGCTATGATGGAATTGAGGAGTTTCCTTTTCAAGAATGTGTATACTAATAAAGTTGTTAAGGCGGAAGAAGAAAAGGCGATTGAAATGCTTGGAACTTTGTTCGAGTATTTCGTAAAGAATCCTAACGAAATGCCTGACATATATGTTAAAAACTTGGATACTGAGCCTGTCGAAAGGTGTGTTTGCGATTTTATTTCGGGAATGACCGATAGATATGCAGTTGATTTGTTTAGAGAATTGTTTGTTCCAAATTCTTGGAGGCGAAATAGATGATATCACCTCAAATTATAGAAGAAATAAAATTTAGAAACGATATCGAAAGTGTTGTGTCTTCTTATGTCAATTTAAGAAGGGCAGGCTCTAACTTTAGCGGACTTTGTCCCTTCCATAGCGAGAAAACGCCTTCATTTGTTGTTTTCCCGGCTACCGAGTCCTTTTATTGCTTTGGATGCGGAGCTGGCGGAGATGCAATATCGTTTGTAATGCGTGCGGAAAATGTTGACTATGTTTCCGCTATTAAAATTCTTGCACAAAGGAGTGGAATTATCCTTCCTGATGATGTAGACAATACGAAAAAAGAGCGTGGAGTCGGCCGTCAAAGAGTGCTTGATATGAATATTGAGGCGGTCAAGTTTTTCCAACAGTGCCTTTGGGATGAATGCCTCGGCGCTGAGGCAAGGGAATACTTGCTCAATAAAAGAGGCTTGGATAGGAGCGTAATTAAGCACTTTAGAATAGGCTTTGCGCCTAATTCCTTTGGTATGCTTCATGATCACCTTAAAAAGCTTGGATATACTGATGAGGAAATGTATGTTGCGTTCCTTTGCGGTAAGGGTCAAAACGGAGCTACCTACGACTACTTCAGAAATAGAGTTATGTTTCCAATAATTGACACATCGGGAAATGTGGTTGCGTTCGGTGGCCGTGTTATGGATGATTCAAAGCCAAAGTATTTAAATACATCAGACACGCCCGCGTTCAAAAAGAGCAGGAATTTATTCGCCTTGAACTTCGCAAAGGGTCACTGTGAAAGCAAGATGATTTTGTGCGAGGGATATATGGATGTTATCGCGCTACATGCTTCCGGATTTGAAAATGCGGTTGCAACACTTGGAACTGCGATCACCTCAGAGCAGGCGAGAATTTTCTCAAAATACACCAAAAAGGTTATAATATCTTATGATAGTGATGAAGCAGGACAACGCGCCGCAAATAAAGCGTTTACTTATCTTCAAGAAGTTGGTGTAGATGTTCGAATATTGAAAATGACCGGAGCAAAGGACCCCGATGAATTTATAAAGACATACGGCGCTGATAAATTCAAGGAACTTCTTGATAAACCTCAAACAAGATTTGAGTTTGAAACGGAAAAGGTCCTTGCAAAATACAATATTCTCGAC
Source organism: Eubacteriales bacterium (assembly GCA_045578005.1). Taxonomy (GTDB): domain Bacteria; phylum Bacillota; class Clostridia; order Oscillospirales; family CAG-272; genus RGIG2000. Next base: position 2,960 of record JAZNJK010000125.1, read on the forward strand.
TTAGAAGACAAAATAAAGGCTTCTGCGGAAATTTGTAAGATAATTTCATCTTTCCCGTCCGAAGTTGAGAGAGAAATTTATTATGTAAGAGCGTCCGAACTTCTAAAATTGCCACAGGATAGCATTAAGAGAGATGTTTCCGCTATTTTGGGCAAAAAAAGAAGGGAAGAAAAGAAAAATCAATTAAATGAAATATATCGTGCAACGAGCGGTATAGGAGATAGAGTCAATCCCGAAAGTGCTTCTAACATCAGGGCAAGTAAGGTAGAGGAAGCGATTTTGGGAATGATGCAACTTCACGATGAGCATTTTGATAAGTGTGTAAAAACGCTTACAGTAGATGATTTTGTTACTTCGTTTGGCAAAAGAGTTTTCGAAAAAATGATGGAGTTACATAACTCGAATACGAAATTTGACACAGCATATTTTTTGGAAGATTTTAGCCAAGAGGAAATTTCGAGAATTACAAAGATGCTCGCTGATAGACAAATGCTTGACTCAAACGGAGCAGATGTCCTCAAAGGATGTATTGATGCTTTGTTGAAAGAAAAGGCAAAAAAATCAAGTGAAGATACGCTCGATTCATTACAACAACTGTTAAACAAAAAGAAAAAATAAGTGGGGGTACTTATTAATGGAAAAAGATTATAACAAACTTATTGAACTTGAACAAAACATCGATGATGATGAAATCGATGATGAAGTTAGAGAAGAAAAGGTTGACTATTTTGACGACGAAGCACTTGATGAAATGTTTCGTTTAATCCACGCCGGCGGTGATGGAGTAGAAGGAATTGACGACCTTGAAAAAGAAGTAGAACTTCTTATAAGCCCTGAAGAACTCAAAAAGATGCAAGAACAGTATTCAGTTGATGATCCTGTTAGAATGTATCTTAAAGACATTGGACGCATTTCGCTTTTGAGCGCAGACGATGAAAAAATCTATGCTACTCGTATGAAAAATGGCGATGATAATGCAAAAAATAAGATTGTAGAGGCAAACCTTCGTCTCGTTGTAAGCATTGCTAAAAAGCATGTAGGAAAAGGAATGGCATTCCTCGATCTTATTCAAGAGGGAAATCTCGGTCTTATGAAAGCGGTAGAAAAATTTGATCCTGAAAAGGGATACAAATTCTCAACTTATGCTACTTGGTGGATTAGACAAGCCATCACAAGAGCAATTGCGGACCAAGGAAGAATGGTTAGAATTCCTGTTCATATGGTTGAAACAATTCATAAGGTTTCAAGAGCGTCAAGAGCGCTTGTTCAAGAACTTGGAAGAGATCCAACACCTGAAGAAATCGCTGAAAAGATTGATATGACACCCGACAAGGTAAGAGATACTATGAAGTATGCACTTGAACCTGTTTCTCTCGAAACACCAATCGGTGAGGAAGAAGATAGCCATCTTGGAGACTTTATTCCTGATGAGGACTCACCATCTCCCGACGGTGCAGCATCATATCAACTTCTTAAAGAACAACTTAATGAAGTGCTTCATACTCTCACTCCAAGAGAAGAAGAGGTTCTTAGACTCCGTTTCGGACTTGATGATGGTAGAACAAGAACTCTTGAAGAGGTTGGAGAAAAATTCAAAATCACTCGTGAAAGAATCCGTCAAATTGAAGCGAAGGCTATTCGCAAACTTCGCCACCCAAGCCGTTCTAAGAAATTGAAGGCATATCTTGACTAATTTAGGAAAATTTGTAAACGATGTTTGAAATCTCTTGACAAAAGTATTTCTTTATAGTAGAATTATAATGATTGAATAAACGCTCAATTTGCGGAGGAATAAATTAATGAAATTAAGACTTGTTTCTTTGCTTCTCGTTTTGCTTATGGTGTGTGCGCTTATGCTTACCGCTTGTGGAAACGAGAAGACCGAGGATGAAATAAGAAAAGAGAATGTTTTGAAGGGACAGGAGCAAGCATATACACTTTCTCTTTGGATTCCAACAAACTCAGATGCTAATTCTGATGCTTTTAAAGCAAGACTTGCAGCAGTAGAAGAGGCTATTAATGACATCATCGCATCCGACAATACAAAAATTAAGATTTTTGCAGTATCCGATGCGGAATATGATGCCAAACTTAATGAAAAGTTCACACAGGTAAAAGGTGAAAACCTTGGCAAACCAAGTGAAATCGGCGCTTTGTATGTAAATACCGCTGAGAAAAACTACCCCGATCCTACCAACACAGAGGATTATTTCTATCAACTTCAATATCCTGAACTTCTTGCAAATCAAATTGATATTTGCTTGATAAGAGATTACAATACATATTCTTCACTTGTAAGTGCAGGCGCTCTTCATTCAATTAACACTTATGTTACTAATGAAAGTGCTTCATACCCAAGATTTAAGAAGATGATAAGAAGTGAGTTTATCTCACCACTTGTAATCGAAAGCAATCTCTATGCAGTTCCTAACAACCGTTCATATGCAACTGATGAGTATCAGTATATTCTTATCAATAAGGAACTTGCTGAAAGCGCACAAGTAGCGGTTGAAACCGATAGCATTAAGTCGGTTTTGGATTGTGAAGAAATCATCAATAAAATCGGTGATTTGAACATTAGCGGTGTTGTTCCATTTGTTGGAACTGAGAAGGATCTTAGTGGATTTACATATTGGTCAAACGATGGTCAATCTTTGATTGCTTCCACAAAAGATAAATTGTCACCCGATAGCATCTTCAATAACAGCACATATGTTTCTTACACAAAACTTTATAAGGAACTCGCTGAAAAGAATTATGCTAAGGCAGATCTTGCCGAAAACGAAACCGCAGGTGTGTTTGTATATAACGGCACAATGGCAGGCGCTGAAAAGTATGCAAAGGATTATTACCTTGTGAAGACAGGCGTTCCTTTGATAGATGAAGATGCACTTTATGGCTCTATGTTCGCAATTTCCGAATATTCTATCAACTTTGATAGAGCAATGAGTTTCATCTATCTTCTTAACACAAATGCTCAAATTCGCACTCTTCTTCAATATGGTATAAAGGATGTTGATTATGTTCTTGATTACAGCGAGAATGAGGAAGATCCTAAGATCCAACTTGTAAAGGACGAAAACGGAAATATCGCGTATGATATGGATGTTAAATTTACAGGTAATGGCTACATCACTTATAGAGAAGACGGAACAGTAATTGATGATTGGGATTACATCAAACTTGTAAACCACGATGCAGTTGTTTCAAGTTACCTACATCTTTTAAGTAATTATAAGAAGAGTAACGATACTGCTAAATTCTGCAAAAACTGTCATGCAGTTCTTGATGCAAGAACTTCTAAGGTTGAGGGCGGAAAAACACTTTGCAAGACTTGCTCAACAGAGTCGGTTCTTCTTAAAACAGTAGTTGAAGAAATCACTACTGAACTTGCAACCATCAGTGCTGAAATTATCTCTGACATTAACGATATGACTCTTGCTGAATTTGAAGAGTTCTTGAACGCATATGAAGTAGCCAAAGAGAAGGCTAACATCGAAAAGGAACTCGCAAGCAAGGCCGAGGAATATGAAACTTTGAAACCTGATGAACAGGCAAAGAAGGATAAAATTGAGGAAAATAACGCATTTATCGAAACTAATAAGGAAAGCGAAGATGAAACAATCGTAGAACAAGTTAAGGCTTGTGAAGACGAAAACAAAACTCTTACTGCGGAACTTGAAAAGATTGAAAAATACGATGAATTGTTGGCAAAGAAGGCTGTTTATACAGGTAATGCAACATTAGTTAAACTCCTTGATTCTTCCGCATATTACGATGCTATTTCCGCATATGCATATCTAAATAAGACATACAACAAATAATTGAAAATTGCCGAGAAAACTCTCGGCAATTTTTAACGAAATAATAATAAATTGTAAACTTTTTGTGAATTAAATAATTCTTACTTGAAAATGCGATAGTCAGGTGTTATAATGTGGTGCGTGTGCGTGAGAAACACACGAAAAATCAAAACACAC
>JAZNJK010000126.1:0-1995 GCA_045578005.1 Eubacteriales bacterium
GACGCGGATTTGCAGCTCAGCCACAACGTCCAATGGGCGAACGCAAAGAGTTGACCGATGAACAAAAGGCACAATTCAAGGCCGAAGCCGAAAAGAAAATCGCAGAACGCAAAGAAGCCCAAGAAAAGTATGACAAGAAAATAAAGAAGATTTTCACTAAAAAGCAGTATAAAGCATACGAAGAAAACAAAGAAAAACAAGAACAGCTAAGAAAAGAGGGAGTAACCCAACAACCAAAACACAAAGTAAACCATGGCAAACGTTTAGGAAATTTAGGTAAGAGAGTAGTTATAAATAGGGGTTAAAAACATAGGTTAGAGAGAGTCATTAAGGGGGATGCAGCATCCCCCCTTTTTTATATAAATTCATCATCACAATATGACAGCATAATTTTGTTTTCGCAAACAAAATGTATCAAATTCCCACAAATTACTAACGCCCATTTTAATAAAAAACGGCTAAAATAAAACAGTCCAAAACCTTGCCTCTGAAATCACGCGTGATTACTGCCGGAATCACGCGGAGTTATCGCCGTAACCTCGGCGCTTACCGAGCAATTCCTTCGCAATTACGGCAGCAACTGCCGCATCTACGGAGGAAATCACGCGTGATTTTGGAAGCAACATTTCGAGCATTCGGCAGAAACAGCGAAAAATGCTGCAAAAAGTAAGAATAATCAACAGAAATTCGCGTAGATTTTTTGTAAGGATTTCGCTATCGTTCAGTTAAACAAGCTTTTAATAATTTTCCGTTTCGTTTTTTCGCATCAAGCTTTACCCTGCTCCGAAATACGCGATTCTCGTGCAGTTTAAAAATCAAAATGTCATTTTTGACATTTTGTCAAAAACAGATTTTACATTTAACGAACAACAATCCTTCGGGTTCTCTCTTTCCAATATAAAATACATGAAGTGTTAGTATAAGTTTTATTATCAAAAGATTGTAAATCTTCAACAACCTGTTGAAGAAATAGGAAGAATTGCGCATAGATGAAGAGACTGTTTTCTTTCCCGACTTGTTATTTAATCACATACCACAACGTCGCTACGTCATTGTAGAGTTGAAAGCTGTCTTACCCTGAAAATAGTTGAATGGTTTTTCTTTTATCCCTGCTAAAACTGCTAAAAGTTGAGTATTTAAACTCTAACCCTGAAGGGGGTTGAATAATAATTTCTAACCCCTTAAATCTATTGAATAGCGATTGTTTTGAATTGTTCAATTTGATTTAGGGTAAGACATACAGCAAAATGCATATTTCAGTTGTTACCAGTTAACGCGTTAACAGGTAACATCTGAGCAGTTACAAGTTACGGTTACGCTTCCCTAAATTTTATCATAACTTATGGCAAAGCTCGGTCGTAAGTTATGATAAGCCTTGGTCGTAAGTGACGACCAACGTTTGTCTTCAGTGATGATGGAAAATAGCATCACTCGCCCTCGCGCTTCTTTTTTGCTTGCGCTTGGCTTGTTTCAGCTTGTTCTTGGCGTTGTTTCAACTCCATGCGGCGGTTCAACCACTTCATGCGCCATTTGTTCCAGAAAGCAAATTCATTCCAGGTATCGAAGTCTTTGCTGAAGATGATGCCAATGCCTTGGGTATTCAGGTTGGTTTTGGTGTAGTAGCGGTCGTTGGTTTCGTTGTAGGCTCGCAAACGAATATCACCCGAAGGAATTACAAGCCACTCGGCTTCGAAGTCGCCCACAAAGTTGCTGTTGGCAAGCGGATTATCGCGATAGCCAAAGTTTCCGTTGATGCGCAAACGGTTGTTCAGCAACTGACCGGAAAGCATTGTTTCGAACTCTACATCGGTCCATCCACGCTCACCGGTAGTGAAGTTTGTGCCAAGGTTCCACTCGTTGCTATTGATAATTTGCGAAAGGGCATTGCTGAGCTGACCGGACAGGGTGGAAGAGAGGATGCTCGTCATCATGTTGGAGTTGCTGGTTGTCTCCATGTTCGTAGCAGTATAGAATTTACCGATACCAAGCAAGTAG
>JAZNJK010000127.1:0-15808 GCA_045578005.1 Eubacteriales bacterium
CGCCAAGGATAAGAACCTTTTCGCCTTTGTCCTCGGTTTTTGTTACTGTGCCGTTTATTTTGAAGTCTTTAATTGCAAATTCGCTCTCACAGGGAAGGTAGATTTGAACAGGCTCGTCCTTGTCCCTCTCGGGTAAGGAAATTTCGATTTTGCCTATCAAGTTTTCACCGATTGCAAAGGAACTAAACAGTTTACCGCTGACAAAAGTGTCAACCGTATTGCTCCTTTCGTGTGAGCAAGATGCTTTATATTCAAACGAAATTTTATCACCGTCGGTTATAAATTCGAGGTAAATTCCGCCATTGAATTTTGCACGCATTCTCCAACCCCAATCGTATTCTTCTCTTGCCATATAGTCAATTTGCGCTCTTGTATAGCGGAACGGGGTGAAAAATCCGTCCTCGAAGTCATAACACATTGTGCTTTTACACAGTGCAAAAAGTTCTTTTTCAGTTAAAACTCTCATTTTTTCTCCGTTTGTTTAATATTGCTTATTTGTTTCTTTGATTTTAGTATATCATACGCCCAACAAAAAAGTCAACCGATATGCGCGCATTTATATATTTATATTGACTTTTTTTCGCCTTAATGTTAAAATTATTTTATGGATAAATTTAGTCGAAAGGAAGATGGTAGTGAGAAATTTGCGCCTTGAAACAAGGTATTTTTATAATTACACGCTAACAAAGGCGGAACAGCGCCTTTACCGATTTATGCTTGACCTCGTTTTGAACAGGCAATACAAGTTTTACTATGTAATCATTCCCGAACTTTTGCCCGATGACAAAAACCCCGATGTGCCAAGATTTTTCGCGGTGATTGAGGGTGAGGACGAGGGCGAACTTGACCTATATAAAACGACTGACGCAGTCCATTGGGATTTCCCCGAAATCTTTTACGCAAACGCAATGGAACTTGAACTTGATGCGGATTATCTTGTCCATATCGGCGGAAAATCTATGCCAACTTACACGGATAAAGAAATTGATGAAATTAACGCAAAACTCTATGAAATTTCGCACAGGTTTGACCTAATTTCCGATGAATTTGAACTCGAACTTGCGGTGCATGATTACATCACCCGTGAATTCGACTATGATGATATACTTGATGAGCGAGATGGCAAGGATTACCAAGAGGGATTTAATGTTGTCGGACTTATCAAACGGGGTGTTGGCGTATGCGGTGCGCTATCGTTTCTTATGCAGTTCATTCTCCAACAACACGGAATTATGGTTGCGAATATCGTAAAAACACTCCCCGAGGACGAACTTGAATATCACTCGTGGCTTGTAGTTAGGATTGACGGAAAATTCTATCACCTTGACATTACCTTTGACGAAACCAAAACAAAAACTCTTGATGAACCGCAATACACAAGTTTTAATTTGACCGATGCGGAGATTTTTGAAACTCACGGCTCACTCGGTGAGGCATATCCCGGTATTGTTTGCAATAGCACCGATGCTAACTACTATGTGAAAAAGGGGCTTTTGTTTGAGAGTCTTGATTTACTTGTCGAAGCGACAAAGAAGTTTCTTTTTGCCAGCAAGGACACGAAAAAGAATATGCTTTACTTCTACTTCCGCACGCCCAACATAACCGACGCTTCCGTGATTATTGCGCGTTTTGATGAAATAATCGCCTACGCAAAGGGGCTTGGAATGAAAATCGGGCAAAGTGGCGCTTGCGTTGACGACCTTGGATACGGTGCGCTTAATTTTTCAGTCCGAAACGACTTGAAATAATTTTTATTATGTGATAAAATAAGGATAGTTAAAAAATCAGCATTTGCTGTTAAGTAAAAGAGGATAAAAATATGAAGAAAATTTTAGGAATTGAACTTGGTTCAACAAGAATTAAATCTGTTTTGATTGACGAAAACGCAACCGTTATCGCACAGGGCGCTTTCGACTGGGAAAACAAACTCGAAAACGGTCTTTGGACTTACTCACTTGACGATGTTTGGAACGGTATTCAATCATCATATAAGGCTCTTTGCGAAAACTTCGGCACACCTATCGAAAACCTTGATGCTATCGGAATTTCCGCAATGATGCACGGTTACCTCGCATTTGACAAAAACGACAATCTTCTCGTTCCGTTTAGAACTTGGAGAAACACAAACACCGCACAGGCATCAAGCGAACTTACCGAGGCTATTGGTTTTAATATGCCTCAAAGATGGAGTGGCTCACACTTCTATCAAGCGGTGCTTAACAAAGAGGAACATGTTAACGATGTTACATTCTTAACAACTCTTGCAGGATATGTTCACTGGAAACTCACAGGCAAAAAGGTGCTTGGAGTTGGCGATGCGTCGGGAATGTTCCCTGTTACTAACGGTGATTACGACAAGGATAGAATTAAGATTTATAACGAGTGCCTTAAAAAGCATGGTGTTGACAAAGACCTTTATGAACTTCTTCCAAAATCACTTAAAGCGGGACAGGACGCAGGTGCGTTAACCGTTGACGGTGCAAAACTTCTTGACCCAACAGGCACACTTAAAGCAGGTTGTCCTCTTTGCCCACCTGAGGGTGATGCAGGAACAGGTATGACCGCAACTAATGCAGTGCGCCCTCGCACAGGAAATGTCAGTGCAGGAACAAGTGCGTTTGCAATGGTTGTTCTTGAAAAACCGCTTTCAAGAGTTAATGCGATGATAGATGTCGTTGCTACCCCTTCGGGTGATACGGTTGCTATGGTTCACGCAAACAACTTTACTTGCGAAATTAACGCTTGGACAAATCTCTTTGAGGAACTTCTCGTTCTTGCAGGCGTTAACATGAACAAGGGCAAACTTTTTGATATGCTTTATGAAATTTCAGCAAAGAGCGATAACGATATTGGCGGTCTTGTAGGTTACAACTTCCTTTCGGGTGAGCCTATTGTTGACCTCGAAACAGGCGTTCCTATGATTGCAAGAATGCCAAGTGGCAAACTTACTCTTGCTAACTTTATGCAAATGCAACTTTACTCCGCACTCGGTGCTATGAGTATCGGCATGGAAATTCTTGAAGAAGAAAAGGTGCAAATTGAGGAAATTTGCGGTCACGGTGGATTCTTCAAAACTCCGTTTATCGGTGCAAATGCAATGAGCGCAGCGCTCGGTTGCCCTATTACCGTTATGAAAAATGCGGGTGAGGGTGGCGCTTGGGGTGTAGCACTCCTTGCTCTCTATATGACAAAATCGGGTATTTCACTTGAAGCGTTCCTTGATGAAATCTTCGCAAGTGCCGAAAAAGAGCGCACCGTTGCATCGAGCGAGGAAAAAGCAAAGTTTGCTACCTTTATGAAGTCATATAAATCAGGTCTTGCCGTTGAGAAAAAGGCAACCGAAGTTTACAATTAATAAAAATACAACTAAAAAAGCCGACTATGTGTCGGCTTTTTGATTTTTATACAGTTTCCAAGAGCGAGCGAAAGGGTGCCCTCTTGCCATTTGCAGTGTCGGTTTTTAGTCCATTTACTCACCTACATAGCCCCAATTAACCGTTGCCGTGCATTCCCGGTTAAGCCAATCATTATTCCAACCGTTGGGTTTTTTCGTTGCCTCGCAATTTATTGTTTCAAGCGATTCGCAATAAACAAAAGTGTTCCTCCCTATTTGCGTTACACTGCTTGGAATAGTTATGGTTTTGAGAGATTTGCAACCGTTAAATGCATAGGTGTTGATAAGATCTACACTGCTTGGAATTTCAATTGTTTCAAGCGATGTGCAATTTTCAAAGGCTTTTATTTGAATCTTGACCAAGGTGTCCGGCAAATTTATGCGCTTTATTGTATGACAGTTTACAAAGCAAAAATACCTTCCAATGCTTGTTATTCCCTCGGGCAAAGTCACTTCTTCAAGCGCTGTAAATCGGCTAAACTGATAAAACATAGAGCCGGTTTCGTCTGTCGTAGTTATGGTAAGCTTTTTAACTGTATCATGAGGAAGTCCAGTTAGCGCGTGATAAGGTGCGCTCACCTCAGTAAGAGGGCAATTTTTGAACGCCCCCACCTCTACATCTTTCACATTTTTAGAGATTTGGACATTTGTGAGTGAAAGGCAATTATCAAATGCCCCCTCAAAAACAACTGCTCCGTCAGGTATGGTTACGGTAGAAAGCACTTCAAAGTCCTTCATTGATTCTTCGTAAATAATAAAATTTCCAACTATGTTCACTTCTTCAACACTACTTTTCGGTAACGATGAAAGCACACTCGAAGGAGCGCTTGCCGTTTTTATGGGGCATCCCTTAAACGCATCTTCACCAACCTCGGCTATATTGCGTGAAATATCCACACTTGAAAGCATTTTACAATCCTCAAAGGCACGCGCGCCAATAGAGGTTACAGTATCGGGAATTGATATTTTCTTCAAATTCTCGGCGTTTTTAAATCCGTCCTCGGCAATTCGCATAACCCTTGCGCCATTATATTCCTCGGGAATAACTATTTCTTCAAGATAATTTGCTGTTCCTATTGACACTTCAACGCTCGAACTACTCAAAAAAGCATATTCGAGTTCAGCAACGCTTAAAGAAGCGTTTGATTCCTCGCTTTGAGAAGAACTTTCATCATCGGTTTCACTTTGTGATGAAGAACTTTCTTCATTACCGCACGAAATAAGCGCGCTAAAGCAAAATATTAGAGCCAAAAGTATTGATAAAAGTTTTTTCATAAAATCAACTCCTTTATTTAAGGGCGGGCAAGGTCGTCCTTGGTTTGTTTTGGGTAATGCCAGGCATTTAATCGAAATACTCTATATTTTTTATCTCTATTTTTATATTTTCGGTCGATTTTAAGGAGTCAATTCCAAACTTCAATCTACCTCTCGGGACAATTATAACATCTATGTGTGCACCTGTTGGTCTGTAATGGATTTTTTTGTCAGGATTTCTCCATGTTGTCAACTTTACATCTTCACCCTCGTTTGTTAAATCAAAATACCCAATTTCATTAGAAAGATTGCTTCCCTCGCGATATATCGCTATATATACATTTTCTTCAAAATTAAGACCACTCCATAGAAAGCAAACATTTTTTTGGAAATCCTCATATGACTTTTCATTGTTTAAAACCCACGCATCTCCATTCTGATAACCCTCATCAAGTTCTATTAAAAAGTATATGCTATGATAATATTGAACCTTATTGTGAATAATTTTGTAGGATTGCACAGAAGAAACATCTGCATCAGAAAGCATTTCTTTCGGAATAGTTACATAGGTATATTGAACATTTATAATCGGGTTTCCTCCAGCACTAGTATTGCCGAAAGCAAATGTTTTATCAAGAGTTAAATACGCTGTTTTATTATCAATGTAAAAGTTCCTATATCCGATTTCATATTCATCGCTACTGCGCAGTGTTCCGGTTGAGTAGTGACAAATTACATACAAAAAGTTTTTATCAAAGAAATTTGCATCTATTTTATCCGTGTCGGAAAACGATTCAAGAAAATCATCATATGTAAGAATGAGTTTGTAATACGAACCAAACGGAAGTCCTGTCGCACCGTTATTATCCCTTGTCGGCATATCGTCGCCTATATATTCAATACCGCTCATTTTTTTATAATATTTTACAGTTTCTTCGTTTTCTTGGTTTGATGGTTGTTCTTCATTATTGCAAGAAACAAACAGTCCAAGACACATTACAAGAGCCAAAAGTATTGATAAAAATTTCTTCATAAAATCAACTCCTCTTCATTTAAGGGCGAGCAAAAACTCGCCCTTAAGTTTCACTTATGATATTTCTATAGTTTTTGCAAAATAGTCATATTCAACTGTAACCTCTCTTGTTTGAACATACGAATATTGTCCGTTGTTTTCTATGATAACGTTATATGAATATCTAACTATTTTTCCGGTTGATGTATATACTACCGAATAATTCTCGTGCTGTGCAACACCTTGGAAAGTCATATTTGTTCCGCTTGCAGGTCCAAAATAATACCGCTCGTCATAACACTCCAAAATACCCGTGGTGGAATTTCCTCTTTCGTATAAATATGCTATTTCAACAACAAATGTAGCACCGTTCGACAAAGGCATAACTACCATATCGGTAAACTTATGCACCTCTGCTATTTCAAATCCACAACTACAAGTAACAAAGTGCGCACCGTCCATACAAGGCGTTTGAACTGTTATATTCTTATCTTTACACGCACAGGTTACTATCATAGTAGCGTTCATTGACGCAGTTATTCCTTCGCTATCCTCGGATGTTATTATGCGAAATCTATAGTCACCGCTTTGTAATATAGTGCACTTAAACATTTTCACATTATTCACAGTGTCGGTAGATTCAAAAATTACCGCACCTGTTGAATCTAAAATTTGAATATCTATTTGGCGGGAATACGCACCGTTCGGGATTTCATTTGTATATTTTTCAAACACAATGCCAAATTCTATTGTCGTGTTACCATAAATATAAATTGTATCACTTGTAAAGGTGCCGCCCATCAAGTCAAAGTAAAATCCCGATTTAGCAAGTCTAATTGCGGCTGGTATATTTAGAAGTCCTGCGCCGGCTCTATCTCGTAGAATAGTCGAATTAAGAGATATTTTGCTATCGTTCAAAACCGTTGGAATTGTAGAAACGAGCATATTTTCCAAAGAACCTTCCATTTCGTTATAGTAAATTGCATCCTCGTCAGCAGAATTCATAAGAATCGCCTTTATAGTGTCGGGCTTACCAATTAAATTTGGAGTTGCTTGCATCATAAGAGCAACCGTTCCGGATACCATTGGAGCAGAAAGACTTGTTCCATCTCCAATATTTGATATAATATTGGCACTAGTTACAATATGCACTCCACTTCCGAAGGTGGCAATATCCGGCTTGTTACGGCCACGAACCTCTGTATCATCGACGAATAATGTTTCATCATCATATGAACTTATGGGATTCATCTCGTATCTATCATCATCGTCTTTTTTTGAGACCATTACATTTCCTACCGCTATACTATTGAGTGCTAATGCAGGATTTGAAACCCCTCCCGTAACGCCATTGTCATTCAACTCCATATTTGACGCAGCAGCGACCAACACCACTCTATATTCGGTTATATATGCATCGGCAACTTGAGAAACGATGTTGTATTTATGTATATAATTGCCAGAAGAATCTTGATCAGGATACATTGCACTAACATTTATGATAGATACATCATTTTCTATTAGCCAATTCATTGAAGTTTGAAAAGATTCATTATTTCTGCAAATTGTGTAACATAGCGAAGCCCCCGGAGCGATGCCTTGATATGTTCTATCATTGCAAACAACAGCATCACCTGCTAAAATAGCCATAACATTTGTGATATGAAAACTTATTCCGTCATTGATATTAGAATTGGTAATTATATTCTTCGTGTTCAAATGAGGATTGGACATATCATGATATGTGCCATAATTGTATTTTTCATCAGGATACTCCAAAAGACCGACCTTTATTCCGGCACCGGTGTATGTTATACCATCCACTGTATTTTGAGGGAACATATGATACTCGTGTTCGGTAGATGTTGGAGATTGACCGTCTACGGTGGCATTAGTAAACTCCAAAATTTCATGATGCCCAATCTCTGACACGATCAATAATTGTTGAAGATTGTCAATATACGATTTCTTGCAGTCCATTCTGACATATGCAAGGAGTGGGTCAAGATAAACATTTTTGCATTTATCAAGGTCGAGGAGTTTATAGAATTGCTCGTTTGTTGCGTTATTGAGGCTTTTACGGGCTGTTCTATACTCGGAGAGGAACTGCGTTCTTTCGCTTAGGTTAATTATTTCATCAGAGGTCATTCCGCTTTCAAGACAGTTTTTGATTTCTTCATTTGTCATTATCTCGGGAATGTTTGCCTGTGTTTTAAAGGTTTCGGCGGTAAGGTTTGCTATATCAACCTTTCCCGTGGCTCTTGCTTGCAAGGAATACTCGGGCATTTTTGCAAGATTTTCAAGTCCTTTAGAAAGGAGTTCCGCTTTAGCGGTTGTTCTGGTTGTTATGTATGATTCTTCGCTTGATTTGGTAATGCTCATTCCGAGGTTATCGGAGAGAACGAGATAAACCATATCTTCGCTTTGTTCGTTTAGCCATATGTAGATAGGAACATATTCATCATCATCTACTGTTTCAAGATATGATTTAAGCTCATCGGTGAGTTTGTTTTGTGAGCTTTCAGTTGTTATTGTTTGCGCCTGCGTTCCTATTGCAAGCATGGAAAGTAGCATTGCTATCAAAAGCAATATTGCAAGTGTTCTTTTCATAGTTAAACCTCCTTGGTTTTAAAAGAGGCTTCCTACTTTATATTATTCCTTTCGCCAAAGAGGAAGCCGTTGTTTGATAGATGTTTGTGAGTGGTTTTAGTGTGCGGTTCGAGCGCGTCAAGATTCATTGTTGTTCCTCCTTTAGTGGTGAATATCCTACTTTCATTTTATCATAAAATCAAGCGGAATTTATTGATTTTCACACAATTTTCACATTTGAAATGAAAGTTTTTACTTTTTGCACAAAAACCTCGGATTTTTCTATTTTGTGTGGATTTGATTTTTGTGCAAATTGACCGAGAGTTTTACGGAATTAGAGTGAATTTCGCCCGCCGAGGCTCTCGGTTGGGCATAGTTCCCCTTTATTTTTACCTTTCACTATATAAAAGCGAAGTTTTTTAAAAAAGTAACGAATTTTTTGAAAATTTTTCTAAAAATTTTATTTTTCTACATTTTGCACAAAAAAAGAACGCCAACTTTGTGCAATTTTACCTGCAAAATTTGGCGTTTTTTGTGATTTTAGGGTTTATGGTTTTTACGGGGTTGTGAGGAATTTTTTAATTTGCTCGAATTTTTCTTTGGGGAGTTTTTCAAAATATGGGGGAATTATGTTAAGACCTTCGTATTTATGTGCGCCCATTTCGTGATACGGAAGTGGCTCAATTTTTTCGATACCGAGGTCGGCAAGTAGCGTTTTGATTTTTCCAAGTTCCTCGCTATCATCATTTACTCCCGAAACGATAGGAATACGCACACGCACATCTTTGCCCGTTTTGACAAGGCGGTTTAGGTTTTCAAGAATTAGTGTATTCTTTGCGCCTGTGAATTTTTCGTGTCTATCCTCGCTTACGCACTTAACATCGTAGAGGAATGTGTCGGTGAACGGCATAACTCTTTCAAAATATTCCCAAGGCACATTTCCCGCAGTATCAATGGCGGTATTTATTCCCACCTTTTTACAAAGGGCAAGAAGTTCACAAACGAAGTCGATTTGCAAAAGTGGTTCACCACCGCTCAAAGTGACACCGCCACCGCCCAAACGGTCAAAAAAGTGTTTTTCGTGAATGACCTTGGCGAAAAGTCCCTCAACCGTGTAGGTCCTACCGCATATATCTCTTGCTTGCGTAGGGCAAAAAATGCTACAAGTATCACACAGGTTGCACTTTTTCATCGAAACGACGGGCATTTCTTTGCTATTTTTGATTTCGGGAATTTTTTTCATTTTGATAGCATCTTTTGAGCAAAGTTTGACACATTCTCCGCACGATATACACTTGCTACTGTAAAAAAGATGTTGCTTTTCGGGACTTTTGCTCTCGGGGTTGTGACACCATTTGCAATCAAGGTTACAACCTTTGAAGAAAATCGCCATTCGCACTCCGTCGCCATCGACAAATGAACCGCTTTGAATATCAAATACTGTCGCTGTCATATCTTATCACCATACGCGAGACTAATTCAAGCGCCTTTAAAAATCCGTTTATGCTTATGTTTTCATCGGGTTGGTGACAACCGCCGTGACCTGATGGCAAATTATGGTTTGTGTGTTCAAGCGTCATTCCGACCTCAATCGCATTTGGCAAGTATCTTGAATATGTCCCACCTGCGCTAATTCTCGGCTCGGCACTCATATTGCCTGTATATTCTCTATACTCCGCCATTGTGGAAAGAACAATTTGTGCGTCCTTATCAATCGCGTTTGGCTCTCCGTCCTTTATAACTTCATAGGAAATTTGATGTTTTTCGAACACAGGGGCAAGGGTATTAAGAATTTTTTCCTTGTTCAATGATTTTCCGTATCTCATATCAAGGGTGAAACCGAGTTTATTATCCTTTACCCAAATCATTCCGTTTGTGAGTGTCGTTTTACCGAAAACACTATCCTCACTTTTAAGTCCTACGCATGATGCGTCGTGAGTTGTAAGAAGGTCGCAAATTAGGGAAAGCGAATTTTTATCCTCGCTATCAAAACCCTTTGCGCCGAGAAGTGCTGACAAAATTATTCCGCCACCGTTTTTTGTTCCTTCGGGGTTTGCTCCGTGGGCGGAAATTCCCTTTGCATAAATTACAATTTCATCACCCTGTCTTTGTGCGCTTATCTCACCATTAGCCAAAAGGCTTTCATATAGGTCGGGATTATACTTCACCCTTGCACTTGCACATTCAAGAATAATATTTACCGCATCACCGCCGTTTAGGTCGCTTAGCGAGTTCAACTCCTTATTCAGCGTGCAAACGAGCCAAAGCATACCTTTATCGCCAAGATGCGTAGGAAATCCCGAGTCGATAACTATTGATGCGCTTGGGGGAGTGTGCGTTTTTAGGTAGTTTCGAACATCTTGCATGCTCGTTTCCTCATTTGCTCCCGTGAAGGCGACAATGGTTGACTTTGTCGGCAAGTTAAGTTCCTTTATCATTTTCATAATGTAAAGTGCGATAACTACCGCGCCCTTATCATCACTTGAACCTCTACCGAAAAGCGCACCGTCTTTTATAAGCGGACAAAACGGCTCGGTAACAATCCATTCTCCAAGCGGTGGGACAACATCGGCATGAGCGAAAAGACCGATACTATTCTCGCTCTCCCCAACAAGGGTGCTAATGGCATAATCCTCGTATTTTTGCGACTTAAATCCGTTTTTCTCGAACAAATCGCACACATAGTCAAGGATTTCATCATTTTTCTCGCCCGAAATTGACGGGATTTTAACAAGGTCGCAAAGGGTGTTTATGATTTCTTCCCTGTGTGACTCAATATAGTCCTTGATTTTTGACTTTATTTCCTTGAACTTGTCGTTTGGTATTCTCATCTCTATTTTTTATGCTCCGTTCTATCTATAATATCGTTTTGAATGCTCGGCTTTAACTTGACAAAATAGTCGGAAAATCCCGTTACTCTAACCCTTAACGATGCGTAATCCTCGGGGAATTTTTGCGCATTCAAAAGGTCGTCTTTTGACACATAAGTAAGTTGAAAATGGACTCCGCCCATTTTAAAGTATCCTTCAAGAACCGAACAAAGTTTATAAAAACTATCATCATTATTTACTATTTCGCCATCAAGCGAAATGTTTGTAACCGTCGCTCCGCAACCGATTGCGTTTTCATCAAGTGTTGCAACCGACGAAAGCAAGTGCAAAAGCCCGTCTTTATCCCTACCCTGTGACTGCGAAATGCCGAATTTGAGCATATCACCATCGCACCGTCCGTCAGGAGTTGCGCCCGTCAGTTCACCGAACCATTTATGATGTTCGTTATATCCAAGAAGGTCACCGACAAGGAACTGATAACCGAAAAGGTTTTTCCTGTCTTTATAGAAGTTATAAAGAGAGTTATAAACACGCTTTGCAACTTCCTGTGCGCCCTCGTTTGCCGTGCCAAACCAATCAACTGTCCTTAAAATGAGTGTGCGAAGATGGTCATTTCCCTGCCAATTCGATTTTATGGCGGAACAAAGTTCCAAAAGCGTTGCCTCTTTTCTGTCGAACACGATTTGTTTAACTGCTATTATACTGTCAATGAGGTTGGTAATGCCAATTAGCATTGGAGAGGCGATACAAGTTTTTCCGCCACCCTGTGTAAGAGATTTGGCATTTTCAACACAGCCGTCAAAGAAAAGACTTGATATGTAGTTTATATCTTTGGCTCTCTCGGTGTTGAACATATCATCATATTTTAGCCCGAGGTCAATGTCGTAAAACATCTCACTCTCGACAACTTCATAAAACTCATCAAAGGTTTTAACACCCTCTAATTTGTAACTTTCCGCATGAAAGAGCCTGTCAATGTGGCGAAGGATATTTATCTTTGATGTGCTACCCGTTATTGCTCCGAGAAACGCAGGTTCATTACAACCAACCATTGTATATCCTACCGCCCTTTCGAACGGAATTTTGCAAATTTCGGTGTAACATTTTAGCCTTTTTTCATCGTTTGTGAAGGCAATTCGCTTATGCGGGTCACGCCTTTCGAGTTCCATTACGGACACAAAGTCCTCTCTTTTGAGTTTCTTTGTCCACCTTAGCGTGAGTTGGGGAATGTAGGTAGGAAGCTCAACCATACTTTTGGCAATAAGGTAAGAAAGACGAGAAAATCCGTCCTCACCGTTTGGAAGATAACCGCCTATGCAAAAATGAGACTCACCACCCCTTGTGAAGTGGGGACTGCTTTTCGGTGTCGAGGCTTGAAGCATTAAGAAAAGTTCTTGCAAATACTCACACGCCATATCCTCGGTGAGTGTGCCGTTTTGAATATCGTTTATATAGAAAGGATATAGGTATCTATCAAGCGTTCCTACACTATCGGGGTCGGCACTGAAACAAACATAAATGCAAAGCACCGCCTCATAAAATGTTGTCGGCTTGTTTTTCGGCACTTTGGCAATCGTGCTTGAAAGTTTCAAAAGACGAACCTTGTTTTCGCCATTTTCAAGACCCTGTGAGTATTTTTCGACTTCGCACGAGCATTTTTCACACCATTTTATTATGGAATTTGCCACTTTTTTAAGTGATGAAAGAAACACTCTCTCACTCTTTTCGGTTCGGTTTAAAAGCGATGCGTCAATATCGTCAATAATGCCCAAAATGCCCTTGTCAAGCACCGTTTGATAGTCGGCGGTTGCGTGTTGCCACTCCATTGTCGAAAGATTTTCTTGTGGTTTTAGGTAGTATTTATCAAGCGCCTTTTGGGTGTGACGGTGTCCGCCCCTTTTAAAAGCGTCACCGATGACACTACCGTCAAAATTGAACCTGCCTGTAAATGCGCTATACTCGGTAAAATACGGAGTTTGCCCCTCTATGTATCGACAAAGAGCGAGGACATCGTTTTCCGCCTCGCTTAAACTTGCATCTTCAACATATTCAACCTTAGTTGGTTGAACAAACATCTTGCCCGAAAGGGTCAAGTCGGTAAGGGCTTTTATTCTATCGTTCATTTTATAACCGCCTTGATTTGCCGTTTTTCTTTATTGTAGCACAAAAAGATTTGCTTGTGTTGGTTTTTTCGAAAATAGTATTGAAAAGCCTTTGGCTTTTTTGTATAATTAAGTTAATAATACACAAGACGGGGTTTGTCCGTTCCAAAACCGGTTCATTCTTTTCCGTCGGGCGTGAATTTTGGGGGTATTTATGCAAAGATGGTCAAAAGAAAAAGCGTGGGAGTGGTTTAACTCTCGCCCGTGGATAAGGGGTTGCAACTATATGAATGCCGATGCGGTCAACCGTGTTGACATGTGGCAAAGTCTACATTTTGAAGAATATTTCAAGCAAAGTGAAGAAGAATTTGCCCTTATGCGTGACCTCGGATTTAACAGTGTCAGAGTTATACTTGAATTTGTCGTTTGGCAAAAAGAACACGACTCGTTTTTAGCCCGTTTTGAAAGGTATCTTACCCTACTTGACAAATACGGAATTTCTTGCACGGTAGTCCTTGCAAACGACTGTATGCCACCGAAAACTCCCGAATGGAAAATGCCCGATGTTGGTGAGCAATCTTACGATTGGGGATACCACGGTGGACGAAAGCGCTCACAACACGGTCGCCACTCTGCCCCTGCTCCGCACTATTATTTTGACGATGCCGAACTTCGCGAAAAGTATTTTGATATGGTGAGCGAAATTGTCACGCTCTATAAGGACGACTCTCGAATTTTGATGTGGGATTTGTTTAACGAGCCGGGCAATTCAAGGCGCGAAAATATCACTATGCCCTACCTTGTGCGAATGTTCGAAACGGTGCGCAAGATAAACCCGTCACAACCGCTAACTGTCGGTGCGTGGTGGTTTGATGCCGATGACTTCCACACGAGCGAACTAAACACCTACGCACTTGAAAACTCGGACATTATCTCGTATCACTGTTACTCCACCTACGAGGAACATGTGCGCTTAATTAAGTATCTTAAAGGATTTGAGCGTCCTTTGATAAATACCGAATGGCTTGCAAGATGCACGAACAATACGGTGTTTGAGAATTTTCCGCTATTCTACCTTGAAAATATCGGTTGCTACAACTGGGGATTTGTTGCGGGTAAATATCAAACTTATGAGCCGTATGAGGCGCATTGGGATTGGTATAACGACGACAGAAACGCACCGATCGACTTCACAAAATGGTTTCACGACCTATATCGTCCGAGCCTAAGGCCCTATGACCCGCACGAAACGGAACTTATCACTCGTTTTTGCACGCGTGCCGATAAAGACTTTGAAAACCGCAAAAAATAACCATCTTAAAACAAAAAACTTATCAAATACAAACACAGGGTGTCATTTTTGACACCCTGTGATTTTTTGACGCTCTGTGGTTTTTGACACCCTGTGGTTTTGGTCTATTTGCCTTTTGTTAGGTCGTAACTCATATCAACGAGGGAGAAAAGGTCGCCATCGTCAAGCGTTCCGTTTAGTAGGACACTTACCCAGTGCTTTTTGTTCATATGGTAGGCGGGGAAAATTTTGCGATTATCTACCACCTTTTCAATGACGCTTGGAGCAAGTTTTAAATTGACTACCTCGCAAGGCGTGTCGCTGTCGATACCAAGTTTGTCGTGCGTGATTTTGAGCAGAGCAAAATACCATTTACCGTTGTCCCCTCTCCTTGCAATTCCGCTACCCTCACCAAACGGAAAATCAAGGTTTGTTCCGTATTTTTCTCTTGCATAGCAAACGAGTCGTATTGATTGGTCGTAATCGAATGGCTCACTTTTTTCTTCGAGCGAAGAGGCGATTTTGGAAACGGTGCGTTTATATTCTTCCCTTACTTTGTCAACGAAGTCACCGCTACTTGATGTTTGGTGCAGAGTGTATTCCTCTTTATATTCATCGTAAACCGAGCCAAAAAGCACCCCGTTTTTGAAAGTGATTTTTACCGTCATTTTAAGGCTATCAATCGGGGAAATATATTCAAGTTCTTCTTTGTCAACGGCGGGGCAAAAACCAAGCGAAATCAGTTGCGCCCTGTCTATTCTTTTTGCGTTGATTTCAATGCGTTTCACTTCTTATTCCCCCTCTCATTTTCTACATTTTATCATTTCGAAAAGAAAAATTCAAGGTTTAACATCAAAAACAAGGCTCATTCTTGACTTTAAAAAGATTGTATGATAAAATGTTTTTATGAGGACAAAGTCCTCAAATCTTAAAATCAAGGAATTACTATGATAACTGCAACTAATCCTATTCTTTCCGGATTTCATCCTGACCCCGCTATTTTGAGAGTGGGAGATGACTTTTTCGTTGCGACTTCAACTTTTCAATGGTTTGGCGGAGTTGGACTTTATCACTCACGCGACCTTGTGAATTGGGAAGCGCTACCGTCACCGCTTAACCGTGTATCTCAACTTGATATGCAGGGAAATCCTAACTCGGGCGGAGTTTGGGGACCTTGTCTTTCGTTCTGCGACGGAACTTTCTACCTCGTTTACACGAACACAAGAAACAAACACGGAAATTACAAGGACACTCCAAACTAAGAAGAAACTACGCGCGACAACAAAACGGGAGAGAGGAGAGAGCCTGAAAAACAAAAAACAAGCGGATAAGACC
>JAZNJK010000128.1:0-4927 GCA_045578005.1 Eubacteriales bacterium
CCTTTGATGTAAGGGCGTGGAACTTGTTTTTCGCACCCTTGTAGCGCGAGCCCGTCAGGGCAAAAAGCTCCTCACATACCGCCGCATCAAAGTCCTTGGGCGCGTTAAGACCCGTACCAACGGCAGTACCGCCGATAGCCACGGATAAAAGCGGCTGCATAGCCTTATTAATGAGCCCCATATCAACCTCTAACGATGCGCGCCAGCCGCTTATCTGTTGTCCGAAGGTAATCGGGGTCGCGTCCTGAAGGTGAGTCCTTCCGATTTTTACCACGCGCTTATATTTTCTTTCAAGCACCTTAAATGAGTCTATAAGAGAGTCAAGATACAACATAACAAGGTCCATTAGAATGATGCAGTCCATATGCATCGCGGTGGGAAATACATCATTTGAGGACTGCGACATATTTATATCGTCGTTCGGATGCAAAAGCGTCTTGCCGGCAAGAGAATTGCCGTAATTTGCAATGACCTCATTTATGTTCATATTTGTTTGAGTGCCGCTACCCGTCTGCCATACCTTTAGTGGCATATGATCTATTATCAGCATATCGCGCTCCTCAAACGCCCTTTCGATATATTCAAGCTTTTCGGCAGTCATTTTATCACCGCGTAGTTTGTGATTGGCTCTTGCACACGCAAGTTTTAAAAGAAACAGGCAATAGCGAAACTGCTCGGGCATTTCCTCCGTGCCTATTTGAAAGTTTTCGAGGCTACGCTGTGTCTGCGCACCCCAATATTTATCGGCACTCACCTTGACCTCGCCCATTGAATCATGCTCAATACGATATTCCATAATGTCCTCCAAAAAATTTATTACCTATTAATTTTAACATATATTAAGGCATATTTCAAGATAAATCAGCACAATCTCGCGTTAAAGTGCATATTAGCATTGTAGGAAATCTCCGCCTCAGAATTAAAAGAATGCTCACAATCTCTTGCATTACAATCGAAAATAAACTAAAGCAAGGCTAAAAACCAGCCTTGCTTTTTTAATATTACACCTTTTGCGTGGCAAAAGTAAGCGACTTTCTTTTTTACACAGATAAGGAATCTGCTACCATTTTGCGTTGAATTTAGATAAAGATATTTACAATTCCGATTACAAAGCCGATGACACCGCCAAGGTAGATAACATCGTTAAGTTCTTTTTTCATAACACGAAGGCAAAGCGCTTCAAGGTCACGAATGTTCATACCGTTGACTTTTTCCTCGACAATGCTTGCAATATTGATACTTCCCATAGCGCTATCAATAGTTTTCAAAACTGCGCTTTCGTAGAGTTTGATTATAGCACTTGAAAGTTTATCGGCATCAATTTTTGAAAAGTCAAATTGCTCACCAATAGGCACTGATGTAATGGCTAAAACCTCACCCCGTATTGCGTTAAGCGATGTTTCAACGCCTTTTTCATCAATAAAGGAGTCAACCTTTTCCTTAACTTCGCAAAGTAGAGGGTCAACTACCGCATCAGTCAAAAACATACCGAGCATACCAAGTGACGCTTTTTTCTCGTTGATTGCATCTTTACCAAGTGTTGAAATTATTCCGCCAAGGTCCATATTTTTCGTAGCGGAAATGAATTTCTCGGCAAGGACAAGACCGATTTTATCCTTGAACGACTGTGCAGTATCATCATCGCAAATTGATGAAGAAATATCGTCAATCGAACGGGAAGAGAGCGAGGTGAGTGTGTCAGTAACTGCCAAAACGAGTTTTTTCTCAACCTCGTCGGAGCAAAGCATTTTTGCAAGGTCATCGGGAGTGAAAAGTTCCTCACCGACGGCATGACCGATAGCCGAGGCAAGAGCACCTCTGCGCTTTGGAATAATGCCAGGTGTAAACGGCACTTTGAATTTGCCGATTTTTATCGGGTGTAGCGGATGAAATAGCATTTTAACCGCAATATAGTTTGTAAACAAGCCGATAATCGCACCGATAACAGGACCTGATATGTAACCGAGAATAACCCTAATTTGTTCCCAATCCATTATTTATCCCCCGACTCAATGTCGTCAAGGCGCTTGCTTGTGTTTTCATCAACATCGTGGTTGATGATAGCAATTCGCTGAATTAAGTGGTTAAGACGGTGCTTTGTTATCGATAGGTCGATAGCAAGTTTAAAGAGTTTTATTAAAATAAGGAAGATAACGAATAGGAATACGAAGTTTACAGGTGAGGCAATTCCCAAAAGGTGAGTGAAGAATGTCACAATTTGTGGAAAAATGCTCATTACAAGGAGCATAACGGAAAAGCCTATCCAAAATACCGAGTCATCAATGTTAAGTTGTGACTTTCGTATCTTTCTAATCGTGTAAAACACAACCAAAACGGAAGCGACGATAAGAACAATTCTAAGAGTGAGTGTCATTTCTTTGCCCCCCTTCTGATTTTCGCCTTTTTTCTAAACCATTGAACGAATAAAATGGAGAAGAACATATGGAACATATATTTGATTGAGCGACCAAGGTTAAGATAACTTTGTCCCGCAACTCTTTCGCTCATCTCAACTTGAATTTCCTTTACCCTTGCACCGCTACGAATAAGGTGAGCGAGTGTGTCGGGTTCAGGACCGTAGTCCGAAGTTCTCGACATTGCCTTGATAACAGGACGGGAGAACATTCTCATACCCGATGTGGGGTCTTTTATTTTCTTGTGGACAGTCAAAAGAAGTGCCATACTGATAAGATTAGAGCCGAGCATTCTACCGGTTAGCGGTTTTTTCTTTTCCACAAATCGAGAACCGATACAAATGTCGCACTCTTCCATTGCCTCAACCATTTTTGATATGTAAGCGGGGTCGTGTTGACCGTCACCATCGAACTGAATGGCGTAATCGTATTTCTTCTCGTAAGCGAACATAAGTCCCGCTTGCACACCATCGGCAAGACCGACATTTATCGGCATATTAAGGTGATTGTAGCCCTTGCGCTGACAAATTTCAAGTGTGTGGTCCTTTGAGCCGTCGTTGATTACAAGATAATCATACTGTGGGTAGTTTTCGATAAGGTTATCAACAACTCTTTCAATATTTTCTTCCTCGTTATACGCAGGAATAATGATTAAAACCTTTTTCATTTTAAAATCCTTTTTATAAATTCAAAAGTCCAAAAGCGAATACATATCGCTATTTTTTGTTATTTTCACGCTCTTTTTTGCGTTTTTCTATGTAGTCAATTACTGCATCGGCAGTGAAGTTCCAAGTGCAAGATGTAATTACCGTGTCGTGACATTTTTGAGATGCGCTTTTTCTGTATTCCTCTTTATCAAGGACACTGACAAGCGCCTCATAAACACCGTTTTCCTCGTTTGTAGGAAGGACAATGCCGAAACTGTCATCTTTGATGAGTTCTTTTGCGTCGCCTCTTGCAGTAGTGATAACAAAAGTGTTGCACATACTTGCCTCGATTACGCAAGTCGCAAATCCCTCGGAAAATGACGGCAAACAAAAGATGTCACTTGCAAGGTGCATAGCGCACACCTCGGCGGGGGAGAGCCTTCCAAGGAAAATTGTGTTTTTGCTCTTTGTAGGTTCAAGTTCCTCTCTAAGATAACCCTCACCCGCTAAAAGGCAGTAAACATCATCGCGTTCTTCATTTACGCGTTTCATAACATTTATAAGTTGGCGCACACCCTTTTCAACGGTGAGCCTACCTACAAAATCGACAACGATTGCGTTTTCGGGAATACCAAGTTCAGCGCGGAAATTACGCACAGGGTTGTCAATATACCCTTGAAATCGTTCAACATCAACCGCATTATTGAAAAGCACATCACTTTTAATGCCAAAGTGTTTAATCCATTCAAGCGATGCTTTTGACGCACCGCCAAAGTGCTTGCAGTGTCGCTTTTCGCAAAAGGTTATCCAATGCTCGAACACTTGCGACATAAGTGTCGTTATCTTCCCACCCGTGTTAAGATGGCTTGAACCGTGGTCGATAATGATACATTCCACACCCATCTTCTTTGCGAGTTTACATGCCCAAAGAGATAGAAAATAGAAACGCATATTGATAATCATAAGGTCAAAATGGCGCGATTTGAATTCCTTGGTGAACTCTTTTAATTCCTTATTGTTTTTAAGCACAGGAAAGCGCCCACCCATAAATTGCCTTGTGGGAAGTCGGAAAACTTCAATCGAGCCGTTTTTCTCGTAATTTGGCGCACCTTCCATTTGAGAGGTGAGAATTGTCACCTCGTGTCCTTGCTTTTCAAGTTCCCTTGAAAGGTTGAACACATAGTTTTCAACTCCCCCGACATGAGGAAGATACTGAGATGATACTAAACAAATTTTTTTAGACATAAATCCTCGTAATTAAATCAAAGGGTTAAAATCAAACCGGTAGCGGAATGATTTTTGAAACATAAACATCGTAAAAACTCATAAACACATTAAGTGCAATAAAACCAAATACAAGAGCATTTATCACACGCTTGTCCATTGAGTGACGCACCTTAGAACTTCCAACACAGTAGAGGAACGGAATTAGAATAGGGATAATGTATCTCCATTGACAACCGTTTATCGTGTAAAGACCGACAGGTGTAAATGTTAAATAAAGTGCGGTTGCAACAAGACAGGTAAGACCGAAGCAAGTAAAGATTGTTACCGCTTTCATCTTAACACAGCCTTTAAAGTCGTCCCCTTCACCCTTGTCGGTGAATGCGCAAAATGCCATAATACAAAGTGCGAGTGTTCCCCAAATAATCTTTGCGTTTCCAACATAGGCAAACGCAACGGACATATTCGTAGCATTTGTAAACGACACATACTCTCCAAGGAATTTTAGGAGAATTTTTGTGTAAGTCCAAGGATTTTTGAAAACCCAAAGAGTTTGCTGTGTGGTGTCAACATCGCTTCCGCCACGGTAGTCACCGCCGACAACACCGCTTGATGTGTTTGAAATAAACGGAAGGATAAATG
>JAZNJK010000129.1:0-5270 GCA_045578005.1 Eubacteriales bacterium
AACATTATCTCCGCACGAGGCAAATGTGAGCATAAGGGCAAGACAAAGCGCTAAAAATAGAATTTTCTTAAAATTTCGCATTTTTTGTCCTCGTAATTTCATTTGATATATCAAGTATATCATAGCACCCTTTAAATTTCAAGGTAGTTTAAAAAAATGCGACAAGTCGCGAGATATTCGCCGTTGGCGAGTGATATGCACCTGCGGTGCGTGATATAGACTTTTCAAGTCGTGATATGCTTGCCAAGGCAAGCGTGATATAGAACTCTGCGAGTTCGTGATTTTGGGTGTCGAGCCACTCGACTGCCCGCGGGGGCGTCCCCGCTGAATAAATATTCACAAATTCGTGAATATATTCACGAAATTTCACGAAAAACAGCATAATAATATAAGAAAAATAAAAAAGAATAAAAAAAGAATAAAAAATTAAAAATATGTCTTGACATAGGATATAAAGTTGTGCTATACTACATTCATTAAATGTTTATTCATTTGATAAAAAATTCAAAAGTTTCATTTCAAAGGAGAAAAGAAAATGAAAAAGACACTCGCAAAAATCCTCTGCCTTGCACTTGCTTGCGTTATGGCAGTAGGTTGCTTTGTATCCTGCGGTGACGATGAAGAAGCATATGTAATCGGTGCTTCAGGACCTGTTACAGGCGTTGCAGCAGTATACGGTGAAGCAGTTAGAAACGCAGCACAAATGGCAGTTGATGAAATCAACGCAAACGGCGGACTTAACGGAGTTGAGTTCAAACTCGTATTCCTTGATGACAAGCATGACGCCGGCAACATCTCAACCAACTATGCATCTCTTGTAGAGCAGGGCATGCAAGTTTCACTCGGAACTGTAACAACTGCTCCTGGCCGTGAATTCACAAAGTATTCCGCACAAGACAATGTATTCTTCCTCACACCTTCCGCAACAGGCGATGATATCCCTGGAACAGCCGGCAACGGTTTCCAAATGTGCTTCGCTGATGGTGACCAAGGTAAAGTTGCTGCTGAGTATGTAAACTCACTCTTCACAGGCAACAAGACAATTGGTATCCTCTACAACAGCGCAGACCCATATTCAAAGGGTATCTACGATCAGTTCAAGGCATCACTCAATGCAAACATCACAACAATTGATGCAGCATTCACCGATGACAAACTTGCTGATTTCAGCGGACAAATCAACCAACTCGCATCTTGCGACTTCGTATTTATGCCTATCTACTACACACCTGCTTCAACATTTATGAAGCAAGCAAAGGACACAATCGCTCCTAATGCTACATACTATGGATGCGACGGTCTTGACGGTATCGACGGTAGTATTGATGGATTTAACATCGACGAAATCCCACAAGAAATCTCAATGCTTTCACACTTCAACTCAAAGGCTACCGAGGGTGCTGCAAAGGCATTCATCGACAAGTATGTTGAAAAGTATGGCAAGGATACACTTAGCCAATTCGGCGCTGCCGCTTATGACTGCGTATATGCAATCTACGGCGCAATGAAGAACGCTATTGATAGCGGTAAGGAAATTCCTACTGACATCACTGCAAGCGCACTTTGCGATATTCTTAAGGCTGAATTTAACGGTGGTTTCTCATATTCAGGAGTTACCGGCTCTAACATCACATGGGGCACAAACGGTAAGGTTCAAAAGGACGCTGTTAAGTACATTGTAAAGGCGGCAAACGCTCAATAATTGACTGTAATTTGCCGATGTGGTTTTTCCACATCGGCAAATTTAAGGTATAGGAGAAATTAAAATGAATTTTATAACAAACCTGATAGGCGGTCTTAGCCTTGGCGGTATATATGCTATGATAGCCCTCGGCTACACAATGGTATACGGTATTGCAAAGATGCTTAACTTTGCGCACGGTGATATCATAATGGTCGGTGGCTATACAATTCTCGTATTCACCGCACAAAGTGTGCATCCGCTTATTGCCATTGCCCTCGCTGTTATCTTTTGCGTAGGTCTTGGTGTCGTTGTCGAAAGAGTAGCATATAAGCCACTTCGTGGCGCATCACCTCTTGCGGTTCTTATTACCGCTATTGGTGTTAGTTACCTTTTGCAGAGCCTTGCGCAAATGTTCTTCGGCTCGGGAACAAAAATGGTTCAAGGGCTTGACCTTGGCAGTTTCAACATCGGTGCACTCAAAATCAGCCTCTCAACTATCGTAACTCTCGTATCTTGCGTGGCTGTAATGATTGCACTCAATCTATTCGTAAAATACTCAAAGACAGGTCGTGCTATGATTGCCGTATCTGAGGATAAGGGCGCGGCTCAACTTATGGGTATCAATGTAAACTTCATTATTATGATTACCTTCGCAATCGGCTCAGCCCTTGCTGCCCTTGCGGGAACATTCTACCTTATGCGCTCACCAAGTATTTATAGCACATTCGGTTCACTCCCCGGAATTAAAGCGTTTGCGGCTGCGGTTATCGGCGGTATCGGTTCAATCCCCGGTGCTATGCTTGGCGGTATTCTTCTTGGCGTAGTTGAGGTATTTGCTAACTCCGTTTCATCGGTTGCACCTTATACCGATGCTATCGAGTTTGCAATTCTTATCGTAATCTTGCTCGTTAAACCTACCGGATTTCTCGGTAAGAAAAGGAGGGAGAAGGTATGATGAAATTTACAAAACGCTATATGAGTTACATCGTAATCGGCGTAATTATGCTCGTTTGCGGATTGCTTTCACAAACAGGTGCGCTCACCGCATCAACAGCATATCTTCTTGAAAAGATTTCAATAAGCATCATTCTTGCAGTATCTCTTGGACTTGTTGTTGGTTTCCTTGGTGAACTTTCGCTCGGACACGCAAGTTTTATGTGCGTTGGCGCATACCTTGGCGGTAAACTCTCCGAGGTTATGGTTACATCAATGGGACTTGACGGGACAAAGAACTTCCTTGTTCTTCTCGTTTCAATCGTAGTTGGTGCTGCATGTGCGGGACTTTGCGGATTTATCATCGGCTTGCCTGCATTAAGACTTAAAGGCGACTACCTTGCTATCGTTACACTCGCATTTGGTGAAATCGTTCGTGTTATTTTCACAAATGCGGACTCATTCGGTGGCGCACAGGGAATGGGAACACCAAGATTTGATAGAAAATACCTTTTCATCATCGGTCTTGCACTTGTTCTTGCAACTATTGCAATTGTTCAAAACCTACTTAGAAGTAAACACGGACGCGCAATTACCGCAATCCGTGATAACGAAATTGCCGCAAAGGCAACAGGTATAAATGTTACAAAATATAAACTCACCGTATTCACAATTTCATCTGCTCTTGCAGGTGTTGCGGGTGTGCTTTATAGTTATGCTAACTTTAACCTTCAACCAAGCAAATTCGGCTATAACTACTCAATAGAAATTCTCGTTATGGTCGTTCTCGGTGGTATGGGAAGTATCAACGGCTCAATTCTTGCAGCGACACTTATCACATACCTCAACACAAAACTTCCACTTGTTCTTACAGGAGAACTTGCGGTGCTTCAAAACCTATTCTACGCACTTATTCTTATTCTCCTTGTTATTTATAATAACGCACCCGCACTCAAGGGCTTCCGTGAGAAGTATAATCTCAAAAACTTTATGAATATGATTATCAAGCCAAAGCACGACCCGTCGAATGTCCGTGATGATACGGCAAGATGGGATGTCGTTCCTACAAAGATTTCAATGGACGAAGTGCTTTCAACTGATATCGTTGTTGATAATTACGGCGACAACAGTGCCGATATCGGTGAGAGAGGGGGAAATAAGTAATGGCGAACTTTATTGAAAAAGCAAAAACTTTCGTTAATACAAAAATCCTCAAAAAATCTTTCACAAGAGAAAAGATTGATAGCGAATATGTGCTTGAAACAAGAAATCTCGGCATTTCATTCGGTGGTCTTAAAGCGGCACAAAATGTTAACTTAAAGATTAAAAAGAATGAAATCTACGGTCTTATCGGCCCTAACGGTGCAGGTAAAACCACAATATTTAACCTTCTTACAGGTGTTTATCAACCTACCGAAGGAACATTTTATCTCGGTGGCGAGGAACTTAAAGGTCTTGCCCAAGACAAAATCAACCATAAGGGAGTTGCAAGAACATTCCAAAATATCCGTCTTTTCAATAATATGACGGTTGTTCGTAATGTAATGGTAGGTCTTTCTCATCAACCACAGTATAAATGCACTCTTTTAGAGAGCCTTTTCCGTCTCCCAAGACACTTTAAGGTTGAAAAGGAAATGAGAAATAGAGCAAAGGAACTCCTTGACATTTTCGGTCTTTTAGAGGAAAGAAACAACCTCGCTTGTAACCTTCCTTACGGAAAGCAAAGAAAACTCGAAATTGCAAGAGCCCTTGCGACAAATCCGACACTCCTTTTGCTTGATGAACCCGCAGCGGGTATGAACCCGAATGAAACCGAGGATTTGATGGCTACAATTCGCCTAATCCGTGACAAGTTTGATATGACCGTGCTTCTTATCGAGCATGACCTTAAATTTGTATCGGGACTTTGCGACAGAGTAACCGTTCTCAACTTCGGAACAGCGCTCACCGAAGGCACAGCACAAGAGGCACTCAATCACCCTGATGTAATTAAAGCATATATAGGTAACTAAGGAGGAAATATGGCACTTTTAGAAGTAAAAAATCTTGAAGTTTACTATGGTGTAATTCAAGCAATAAAGGGCATTTCCTTTGAGGTTAATAAGGGCGAAATCGTTACACTTATCGGCGCAAACGGTGCAGGAAAGACAACTACAATGCAAAGCATTATGGGACTTATCCACGCACGCGCAGGTGAAGTGCTTTATAACGGAGAGCCAATTACCAATATGCCCGCGCACAAAATAGTGAAACACGGTATGACACAAGTTCCCGAGGGAAGACGCGTTTTCTCGGAACTCACCGTTTACGAAAATCTTATGATGGGCGCATATACAAAAACCGATAAAGAGCAAATCAAAAAGGATATTGAGGAAATTTACAAAATTTTCCCTCGTTTGAGAGAAAGAAAAAATCAAGTAGCAGGAACACTCTCCGGTGGAGAACAGCAAATGCTCGCAATGGGTAGAGCGATGATGTCAAAGCCTGACCTTTTGATGCTTGATGAGCCATCAATGGGACTTTCCCCACTTCTCGTTGACCAAGTGTTTGATATAATTAAGCACTTCCACGAAAACGGAACAACAATTCTCTTAGTAGAGCAAAACGCAAATAAATCCCTCGCCATAAGCGATAGAGCCTATGTTTTGGAAAA
>JAZNJK010000130.1:0-12819 GCA_045578005.1 Eubacteriales bacterium
GAACCCATAACTAACCCTTAGGAGGGGTTTATTATATCCATTTAACTATGCAGGCATAATAAGGGTGTAAGTGTAATGTTTACCTACACCCATTTATTTATCTTAAACCTTCATCTTTTAATTGAGGTTTTCTTCTATTCAAACCGGCTTCAAATCGCTTAATTATTGGTATGTATCTATTATCGGCGATCAAGAAGTGTTCGACAAGGTCTACCGAAATGCCATTTAGCAATGCATGTAGCGTTGATGTAGTTTCGATGTCCTCAGATGATGGAAGAATATCTCCGTTTGGATGATTGTGTGCAATTATAACTCTTGAGGCTCTTGCAGAAACCACGAGGTCTATAACACTTCTAAAATTCAAAATGGCGTTGTTAAGATCGCCTTCGGTCAACTTTGCAGTGCGAATCAAACGGAAAGAATTATCAAGAAGCATAATATATATTGCCTCGTTGATTTCGCCGACAAAGAGGTTAACAAGATAGTCTCCAACCTTTTGGAATGTGTCAAAAACTTCACGCTCCGCAGGTTTATTAGAAAGATATATCTTAGAAAGTTGCGGAATCATCTTTATAAGAATAGCGGAATTTTCTTTTATACCCTTTATGCGAATGAGTTCTTCATAATCGGCATCAAAAACATTTTTTAATGAACCGAAATGATTTATTAATTCGTGCGCAATTTCGTTTGTATCCTGTCTTGGAATAGAATAAAAGAGAAGTAACTCGAGAATGTTATGCGGTTGGAAATTTTCAAGAGAGGTCTTTAAAAAAGTTTCTTTTAATCTTTGTCGATGTCCTTCGTGTGGATGTTCTTTACTCATTTTTTCACAATATCCTTTTTGTTTGTTTTAGCGACTATATAATGTGGTCGTTTTTTTGTTTCGATATACATTTTGGAAATATACTGTCCAATAATACCGATGCAAAACAGTTGTATTCCACCAATAAACAGGATGATACAAACCAAAGATGGCCATCCTTGAACGGGGTCTTGATATATCAATGCCCTTACGAAGACAAAAATCATCATAATAAGGGAGATGAGAGTGAATATGAATCCCATGAAAGATGAAATTTTAAGTGGAGTAGAGGAAAAATTGGTAATTCCGTCGATGGAATACTTGAAAAGTTTCCAAAAACTCCATTTTGTCTTTCCTGCAACTCTTTCTACATTCTCATATGCCATCCAATATGTTTTAAAGCCAACCCAACCGAAAATGCCTTTCGAAAAACGATTGCTTTCACACATATTTACGATTGCGTCAACCATTTCGCGTTTCATAAGTCTAAAATCTCGTGCGCCGTCAACAACATCTGCATCTGAAATTTTATTCATGATTTTATAAAACATTCTTGCGAAGAATGAGCGGATTTTAGGTTCACCTTTGCGAGATGCACGCCTTGTAGCAACACTGTCATATTCGCCACTTTCAAGGATTTTTATCATTTCGGGTAAAAGAGAAGGCGGGTCTTGCATATCGGCATCCATTACAGCGGTATAATCGCCTGTTGCATTGCAAAAACCTGCATACATAGCGGACTCTTTACCGAAATTTCGTGATAAAGCGATATATTTGACGCGTTCATCATCAAGCGCAAATTTTTGCAAGATATCAAGGGTTTTATCTTTAGAACCGTCATCTATAAAAAGTAATTCGAAACTATAATCTTTCATTTCGGACATTACTGTTTTGAGTTCTTCATAAAAAAGGGGTAACGCTTCTTCTTCATTATAGCATGGAATTACAAGCGAAATTTTCATAGCCAAAACTCCTTTTGAAACCATATTATAATAATTTTATCATAATACGATAATTTTGTCAATAATAATGGCAAACGATTTGAAAAAATTATGTGTGTAATTCACTAAAATTAAACAAAAGTTTAAAATAAATGTGAAAATTCACAAAAACAGTGATAGAAAAGTGTTGACTATTGTATATTTTTATGTTAAAATATATTATAAACAAAAAATGGAGGTAAAGTAAATTGAAAAAATTACTTGCACTTTTCCTTGTTCTACTTGTATGCGTATTTATGATGATTTCTTGCGGAGATGACGAAACATCATCAAGCGAATCATCAAGTAGTCAGGAATCATCTTCTTCAACAAATGAGGAAACTTCATCAAAGGATTCACAATCGTCTACATCCGAAAAACCAACCGACGATAACAAGTATCCCGAAGTTCCTAAAATTGAGTATAATGTAAGCGTTGGTCAAACAGTCAACACAAATGTGTTCAACGACCTAACATCATTCAAAAATGAGGGAGAGGCCGTTGACTATTCAACGGCAACTGATGTTGACGTTTCGGTTGGTATTACCAACATAGTTCAACCAGGAACTTACAGACTACACGGAACAACAACAAAAGGACATGTTAAGATTGATATTGATAGAATTGATGATACAGCGCCACTTGAAAAAGTTATTTTGATTTTGGACAATGTTAACATAACATCATATTCTGATGCTTCGTCAATTCCACCTATCTATTCAAAGGGTTGCGAACTTACTATAATTATTCCAAAGGGAACAACTAATACTATCACCGACACGAAGACTAACACTCAAAAGGGCGCTATCTATGTAAAGACCGGAAACCTTACAATTGAGGGTGAAGGCACACTTAAGATAAACGCAGTTTACAAGAAC
Source organism: Eubacteriales bacterium (assembly GCA_045578005.1). Lineage (GTDB taxonomy): Bacteria > Bacillota > Clostridia > Oscillospirales > CAG-272 > RGIG2000. The sequence continues at coordinate 2,661 of JAZNJK010000130.1, forward strand.
GCTATATTTAACTCTAAGACACTTACAGTTAACGGCGGTGTGTTTGATATTGTATCGGAATATCATGGAATTTATGGTGAAGATGGTGTTGTTATCAATACAGGCGATTTCAAGATTGTATCAGGTAAATCCGCTATCAACTCTGGTGAATTCGAGGAAACAAACCTTCCTGAACAAAATGTAGTTGGAAGCGTTACTATAAATGGCGGTAAATTTGATATTGACGCTCAAGGCGACGCTATCAAAGCATACGGTTCTATTTATATAAACGGTGGTGGATATAATATTGAAACCGAAAAAGATGGTCTTGATGCAACTGAAAAAATCGTTTTTGCCGATGATGAAGAAAACACGGTTATGATTATTGACGCTAAGGGCGACGGTATGACTGCCGGCTCTAAGACAGCGGATGGCGAGGTTGCAACAGCCGAAACTTCAAGCGAAATCGTTCCTAATATCGTTATCAAAGGTAAGACAAATATAAAAATTCTTACCGCCGGTGATGGAATTGATGCCATTGATGTTGAAATTGACATGAATGGTGTGCTTTATATCAAGACTGATGCGAAGTTTGTTGAGGATATGTCACACGGAGATTATATTCTTGATAACAAAGAATATCACAAGGTTGACAGAACTCTTTACACAGGTAAAATGTTCTTCGCAATAGAAGGAAGTAGTAAGGGTATAAAGGCTACAAACAGCATCAAGATTAAAAACGGTCAAATTGCAATAGATGCTGATGAAGACGCAATAGTTACAACTGACGGAAAGAGCGGAACCTCCGCGACTGTTAATACTATTGAAATCAGTGGTGGCGTATTAAATCTTGACGCTCGTGAGAGTGCAATAAAAGCGGATGTTTCTATAACAATTTCAGGCACAGCGAAAGTTAATGCTGTTAAGTCCGATAAGGGTCTTAATGCAATGAATGTAACCATTAATAATGGAACTGTTAGCCTCGTTGCTATTTCCGACTCTATTGATGCTACAAAGACAGTTGTTAATAATGGAACAGTTTACCTCTTTGATAAGGTTGATTATCCGACTGATGGTGGTTCATTTGAAGTTAATGGAGGAACAGTTATTTGTATTTCCACAACTAAGAATCCGAAAGCACCTACAAGTTCGGTAAGCAAGGTTGTTACTAAGGCGATAGAAAATCCAAGCGAATATGGATTCGGAAAATATATCAACATCAAGGGTGGTTCGATTGATGTTGTTTTGAAACTACCTAAGAAGTATGTTGAAAAGATTTCCGTAGTAGTTGTTTCTCCTAATGTTACGGCGGGAACATATACAATATCCGCGGGCGATTATGTCGATGGTAGTGTTGCAAACCTCGTATGCAGTGGCGGAACATTTACCGCTTCTACAACCGAAAGCGCAACAATTCAATAAAAAATAAAATGCCTATGATTTTCATAGGCATTTTTATTATAAAGTTTAATTTTCGCTTTTTTCAATCACGCAAAGAATAACCGCATAATACATAGTGGGGTAGAGGTTGAAGAAGTGGTTATCAAGTAGGCTTGTTAAAAGTAGTGCGAGAATTGAAATGAATAGGAATACGCATTGAAGATTGTTTCTTTTAGATAAAAATAACTTAACTGTTTGATATCTATGGAATAAATATGTGCCAAAACCTAAAATTCCGCATGTAGCAAGCAATTCAATGAATGTATTATGATATCTATTGGGTTCTATGCCGTGACCGAAATTGTCCTCAACACAACTTCCAAATCCACCACCGAAAATGGGGTGAGATAAGAAATTGTTAAAGCCATGTTTATACATTTCAAATCTACCGTTATCTCCAAAACCTTGGTTAATATAACTCGAAAGTAGTGTTGATAATTTATTCCACAAAACGATAATGCCAAGTAAACCGATGATTAAAATGGCGAGTGTTATCATTCTGTTCGTCTTGATATTTTTTCCTTTTATGCATATGATAAGAATGCAAATTGCTGATATTAGGGTGGCAAAAAGAAGAGAAGAACGGCTTAGAGAAAACAGTATGGTGATATATGTCAAAATTGCGGTAAAATAGAAGATAAATCCGTGCTTTTTGGTGGCAGAGAGATAAAAATGGATGGGCAAAAGCATTGTAAGCATTCCACCGATATTATTCCACATTCCCCAACCTAAAATTAGCGTGTTTTTATCTATTGAGCCGTCGGGAAAATAACTTGCATCGCGCAAAAGTAACACTACCATTTGCAGCATTAAAAGAATGGACACTATATATAAAATGTATACAAGGTATTCTATGGTGTCTGTTCTTTTCTTGATTCCTGCTGAAAAAATAACATAAATTCCGGCAAGCGAGATTGATAATAAAATCGCAAATGTTATGTTTATAGAGCGATAATTTGAAAAGTTGAAAAATCCGTTTAGTAAGAATGAGGCGCAAAGAATTGCTATTCCTAAAAACAACGGAGATTTAATAGCATCTTTGAATGCGTTTATTTTTTTATGCAAAACAAAGTGAAAACATAATGCTACAAAAAGCAAGAATAAAAGAATAAACGCAAAAATAGCAAACGAAGAAGAGCCAAGCCATCCGCTTTTGAATGTTCCGTATGAAAATGTAAATAAAATCATGAAAAACGGCGAAATAATAACCCTCAGATCATCGCAAAGGATTATTGCCAAAATTGCAGTCGCAATGAGAAGACTAACTGAAATGATTTCTATGGAAAAAGTGTGCCCAATAAATACTACGAGTGCTACGAACAATGGGTAAAAATATCCATCAAAAAATGACAATAAATTTGTTTTTAATTTTTCCATTTAATCTCCTTTCAAATTAATAGTAAAGCCCTGCAATAAACAGGGCTTTAGCTTATTTTTTCTTTTTTGGGTGGGAATATTCGTCAACAACATTTCCGTATGTGTTGATATATTTTCCGTAACCGCTACTCTTGGTGTATTTTCCGTAATACTTTCTATAATATCTGCTGTAATAAGAAGATGATTTTGTAGGAACTTTATTGAGAATTGCACCTAAAATCTTGCAGTTACTCTTTTCAAGTTGTTGCTTGATTTCTTTGGCAAATCTATATCCAATTTCGTTTGATGAAATTACAATCGCTGCACCATCACAGAATTTAGAAAGAACAGATGCATCGATAACTGCGCCAAGAGGAGCAGCGTCAACGATTACATAGTCGTATTTTTCTCTAACATCTTTCAAGAGAGATTCGAATTTTGAAGAACCGAGAAGTTCAACAGGGTTTGGTGGAACTGCACCTGCGAAAATTATGTTGAGGTTTTCGTTTTGTGTGGAGTAGAGAACATCCTCAAAAGTTGCTTGTGATGAAAGATATTCGCTAAGGCCGAGAACTTCGCCCTCGTTATCAGTGTATTTTGTTGAAAGAACAGATTTACGAAGGTCGGCATCTATAAGAAGTATCTTCTTTTCTGAAAGGGCAAGAGATTTTGCAAGTTCCAATGCAACTGTGCTTTTTCCTTCACTCTTTACACAACTTGTGATTAAAACTGTTTTGATTTCGCTTCCACTAAAAAGGAAGTTTGTTCGAAGCGTTTTGAATGCTTCTTTTACATAATAAGAAAATTTATCGTTTTCATGAACAAAAGTAGTCTTCATTTTTATCTCCCTTCTTATGCTTCAATATCGATTTCGGGAATGACGCCAAGAACACTAAGACCAAGGTGACGATCGATATCGTCAGCTGTCTTGATTTTGTCATCAAACATAAAGACAATTATTAGAGCAATACAAGCCAAAACTGCACCGACAACACCAGCAAGAATAGCATTTCTACCCATATGAATGTTAGATGGAGAATTGCTTACTTTACCTTCCTTAGCAACGGTTGTTCTAATTGTGTTGGAGTTCATAAAGTCATTGATGTAGTCTCCAAATTGATCAGCAGCAACGGTTGCGAAATGCTTTGAAAGAACAGGGTTTGTTGTTGTTGCGCTAAATGTTACGATACAAGTTTCTTCATCGGATGTAACTTTTAGGCTTGAAAAAATTGTTTTTCCCCATTGTGTTGTGAATTCATCAAACTCTTTTTCATCAACAGGAATGTTTATTTGCTGTTCTTGGATATATTTTGCGAAGTCGGAGTTTGCATCAAATTCCGAGAAGAGAGCAACTGCGACATTCTTGCAGAATCTCTCATCTACGAGTTCAGGACTTGTGATAGCAAGTTGGCGACCAACGGTCCAGTCACTCGTTGTCTGCGAAGATGTTGAATTTTGTGTGTTTATGATAAACATTGTTGAGTTTGATGTATACATTGGAGTTATTGTGCTTGTGAAAATTATAGCAACAACAGCAAAGCATACGATTGCGAGAATAACAATCCAAATTTTTCCTAAGAGATAATTCGCGATATCTCTTATGTCGAGTTCATTTTCCTCTCTTACATTTACATTAGTAGATGAGTCCATTTTAATCTCCTTAGTGCTTTTTTTGATTTGATAGAATCATTTTGGGGATAGTGCAAGAAACCTTTTTTGCCACTTGCTCACCGTATTTTTTTGAAATTAATGCAACGGCAGATGACATGACGGGAGAGTAATTCTCGGCATCGTGTGCATCGGTTGCAATTAAATCGACAAGCGAGTGCTTGAATAGTTTTTTTATGAATCTGGCACTTTTTCCAAACTTAAACTTTAAAATAGATGATGCGTTTACTTGGATCAAAACACCAATTTCAGAAAGTTCACGAACTTTTGAAAAGTCTTTTACCAAGTCGTCATATCGCTCGACATGGGCAAGCACAGGAGAAAAACCTTTTCGCAGTAAGTTTGAAAGTGCGGATTGCATTTCGAAAAACGGAGTGCTTGGTTTGAATTCTACAAGGACGAATGAAGTGTTTGAAATAGTAAAACACTTTTTAGAGCATATAGAATCCAAAATGTCGTGATGAAACATTATTTCGTTGCCGATATACAAATTAAGATCAGGGTAGTTTGCTACCGCATGTTCCGTTGCTAATTTGAAATGGTCATCGATTTTTTGAACATATAAGCGAATGTCATCATCGTTTTTAAAAAGGTATTGTTTGAAATGAGGAGTGAAGCATATATCGCGAATGCCGTCGTCATAAGCGATGTGAAGCATTTTAGCCATTACATCGAAATCTGTAGCCCCGTCATCTATATTAAAAAGAGCGTGACAATGCAAATCAACCATTGCGTATAAAACCCCACAATCAATTCATAAGTAATTCTATTTTATCACTACGGGACAAGTTTGTCAAGTATTATATATAATAATTAAAAATAAATTTTTTATCGTAAGCGAGTGATTGACACGCGCGACAAAATTTGTTAAAATGTAAATAAAGAGGTGATAGTGTGAAAGCAGTTATTTGTTGTATGAATTCAAAATTCATACATTCTTCACTCGCTCCGTGGTATTTGAAAGCATCTGTTGATAAATATTGCAAAGATGGAGAGTGCGAGGTTTATGAGACAACAATAAACGAGAATAAAGATAAAATTGTAGGCGAACTTTTAAAGATGGAAGCGGATTTAATTGCTTTTTCGGTTTATATTTGGAATGTTTCCCTCGTTGTCGAGATTTCTCGGGAAATAAGATCAAAGAAGAATGTCAAAATTGCGTTTGGCGGACCAGAGGTCAGTTATAATGCTAAAACTATATTAGAGAAATATGACTTTGTTGATTATGTCATTTCTGGTGAGGGAGAAGTTCCGTTTGCTATGCTTTGCGACGGAGAGGATGCTCAAAAAATTCCCGGATTATGCTATCGAAAAGGAAAAAAGATAGAAATAAAAACGCCACATATATCGTTTGAGGATCCGCCGTGTCCCTATACACTTGAATACTTGGAACGGTTAAATGGAAGAATATCGTATATTGAAACGAGCAGAGGTTGTCCGTATAGATGTGCTTTTTGTTTATCTGGTCGCTGTGGTGGAGTGCGCTTTTTTGATATTGAAGAGTCAAAAAAGAACATTTTGTTGCTTGCAAATAGTGGGACAAAAACTGTAAAGTTTATTGATAGGACATTTAACGCTGACAAAAAGAGAGCAAACGAACTTTTTGAATTCATAATAGAAAAATCGAAAAGTGAAATTCCAAACGATGTTTGTTTTCACTTCGAAATCGAAGGCGATATTTTAGATGATGGAATCATAAATACACTTTCAAAAGCAAGAGAAGGATTGTTTCAAATGGAAGTGGGATTGCAATCATTTAACGAGTTGACACTACGAGAAATTAATCGAAAAACAAACACATCTCGCCTGAAAAACAACATTAAGAGACTTTTAGGGCTTGGAAATATTCACATTCATCTTGATCTTATTTCAGGATTGCCGTATGAGAATTTAGAAAGTTTTTCAAACAGTTTCAACAAAGCGGTTGAACTTGATGCACATGTTGTTCAACTCGGTTTTTTGAAGTTACTTCACGGCTCAGATTTGAGAGAAAATTCAAATAAATATGGGTTTGAATTTGATGAGTTTCCGCCATACGAAATCAAAATTACACCTTGGATGAGTAAGAGTGATTTTGAAAAACTTCACATTGTGGAAGATTTGTTTGACAGGCTATACAATTCAGGAAGATTTCCAAGGACTGTGAGATACATTCACGATAGAGTGGAAAACAAGTTTGATTTTTATCTCAAATGCGGAATTTATGTAAAAAATAACGAAAAAACAAGGACACTTGATGAATTTTCAAAACTTGTATATGACTATGTTTTGGAAAATGAGAAAGTAGATTCTTTTGAGTTTAGGGATAATATGGCACAGGACAGGCTTGCTACGAACAGAATGGGCGTTTTGCCTGAGTTTTTGAAAGTCAAGTCGCCAAAAATAAAAGAAATTTTGAATTTGCTTGATAAGGATGAAAAAACAAAGAGAAAAAAAGGAATAAAAAGAGCGGCAACCGTGCTAAAAAGTGAAAATGCGTTCGTTTATGTGGATTATGATATCAAAAATTTGGTTACCGAGGAATATAAATTGATAAAATTAAAAATTTAACATAAGAATTTTGCGCAAAAGACTTGAAAAATGTAATCTATTGTAGTAAAATATATGCGACTAAAAAAATATAGTTAAATTATAATAAATAATGAAAGGAAAAATCATGTCGGAAGAATGCACTCATGATTGTTCCACATGTTCTGCAAACTGCGCTTCAAAACAACAGGCTATACCGAAAGAGCAACTCAATGAGTTGAGTTCTGTTAAGCATGTTATTGGAGTTGTAAGTGGCAAGGGCGGTGTTGGAAAATCAATTGTCACATCAATGCTTGCAGTGTTGATGCAAAGAAAAGGATTTAAGACAGCAATTTTGGATGCAGATATTACCGGTCCTTCTATCCCAAAGGCTTTTGGACTTAAAGATAGAGCATTGTCGGACGGAATTCATCTGCTTCCTATCACAACTAAGACAGGTATAGACGTAATGTCGGTTAACCTTCTCATTGAAGACGAAACTCGTCCTGTTGTTTGGAGAGGTCCTGTTATCGCAGGAACTGTAAAACAATTTTGGACTGATGTAGTATGGGACGACATTGATTATATGTTTATCGATATGCCTCCGGGAACAGGCGATGTTCCTCTAACAGTGTTTCAATCACTTCCGCTTGATGGAATTGTGATTGTTACAACACCTCAAGATTTGGTTTCTATGATCGTTGAAAAGGCTGCCAAGATGGCTCAACTTATGAAAGTTCCTGTGTTGGGACTTGTTGAAAACATGAGTTATGTGGTTTGCCCTGATTGCGGAAAGGCAATTAATATTTTCGGCGAAGGAAAAATAAACGAAATAGCCGAGAAATATGGCTATGATGTTCTTGGTAAACTTCCAATGGATCCTAAACTTGCTTCTCTTTGTGATAAGGGAATAATAGAACTTATGGAAAACGATTACCTCGATAGTGCTTCTGAGATAATCGAGAAGAAAACCAACGCTTAATTACGATAATAAAAAATTTTATAAAGGAGACATTCTTATGAAAAAGAAACTCACAACAGTTGCTTTCAATGGAACAAAAGAGCAAGAGGCAAGACTCGACGCTGTCATTGCAGAGCACAAGGGCGAACAGGGTGCACTTATGCCTGTTCTTCAAAAGGCACAAGATATCTACGGCTATCTTCCTATTGAAGTTCAAAAGCATATTGCAGAAGGCATGGACGTATCACTTTCTGAAGTATACGGCGTTGCATCGTTCTATTCACAATTTATTCTCAATCCAAAGGGCGAATACGCAGTTGCTGTTTGTCTTGGAACCGCTTGCTATGTAAAAGGCGCAGGTTTGCTTATGGACAAACTTGAATCTTTGCTCGGCATTAAAAACGGCGAAATCTCAGACGACAGAAAGTTTAGCCTTGATGCTACCCGTTGTATCGGTGCGTGTGGACTTGCTCCAGTTCTCACTGTAAACGAAGAAGTTTACGGAAGACTTACACCTGATATGATCAAGGGTATTCTTGACAAATATAACTGATGAAGGGACGGTAGATGAAGATGATTAAAACTAAATCAGATCTTATTGCTATTAGAGACGCTTATGCAAGCGAGGTTGCTTACCGTCAAAGCGGAGCAGAAGCTAAGAGTAAATACGAAAAGCACGTTCTTATTTGCGGAGGAACAGGTTGCACATCCTCTAAGAGCGTTCAAATTAAAGAAAAGATGGAGAAGGCGCTTGTTGAGGCTGGAATTGCTGACAAGGTTCAAGTAGTTCTTACTGGTTGCTTTGGTCTTTGCGCACTTGGTCCAATCGTTATCGTATATCCAGAGGGAACATTCTATTCAAGAATTGAACTTGACAATGTTGATGAAATCGTAAATGAGCATCTCGTTGGTGGAAATCCTGTTAAGAAGTATTTGTATTCTGAAACCATTAAAGGAGATCAAATTCTTTCTCTTAATGAAACCGCATTCTATAAGAAACAAAAGCGTGTTGCACTTCGTAACTGCGGAGTTGTTGACCCACATTGCATCAATGAATACATAGGAACAAATGGTTACCTTGCACTTGCTAAGGTTGTAACCGAAATGACTCCTGATGAAGTAATTAAGGAAATCCTTGATTCTGGTATCCGTGGCCGTGGAGGCGGTGGATTCCCAACAGGTAGAAAGTGGCAATTTGCTGCTGCTCAACCTAAGGGTCAAAAATATGTTGTATGTAATGGTGACGAGGGTGACCCAGGTGCATTTATGGACCGTTCAATTCTCGAAGGAGACCCACATGCGCTTATCGAGGCAATGGCTATTGCAGGTTATGCAATTGGTGCTAACCAAGGTTATGTATATGTAAGAGCAGAGTATCCTATCGCTGTTAACAGACTTCAATCAGCAATTGATGAAGCGAGAGCGCAAGGTCTTCTCGGAAAGAATATTTTTGGAACTGACTTTGAGTTTGATATGCAAATCAGACTTGGCGCAGGTGCTTTCGTATGTGGTGAAGAAACTGCACTTCTTACTTCAATTGAGGGTAACCGTGGCGAACCTCGTCCTCGTCCTCCTTTCCCAGCAGTAAAGGGACTTTTCGGCAAACCTACTATTATCAACAATGTTGAAACATATGCAAATATTCCTCAAATCATTTTGAAGGGTGCTGCTTGGTTCAACACTATGGGAACTGAAAGATCTAAGGGAACAAAGGTATTTGCTCTTGGTGGTAAGATTACTAACACAGGTCTTGTTGAAATTCCTATGGGAACAACACTTCGTGAAGTTGTTGAAGAAATCGGTGGCGGAATTCCTAACGGAAAGAAGTTCAAAGCTGCTCAAACAGGTGGACCTTCTGGTGGATGTATCCCTGCTTCTAAATACGATGTTGAAATCGACTATGACAACCTTATTGCACAAGGTTCAATGATGGGTACAGGTGGACTTATCGTTATGGACGAAGATACATGTATGGTTGATATGGCTAAATTCTTCCTTGAATTTACCGTTGACGAATCATGTCGTACGTCTACACCTTGTAGAGTTGGTACAAAGAGACTTCTTGAAATGCTTGAAAAGATTACTTCAGGCAACGGTACTCTTGAGGATATTGATAAGCTTGAAGAGCTTTGTAACTACATAAAGTCTAACTCTCTCTGCGGTCTTGGACAGACAGCACCTAACCCTGTACTCGCAACACTTAAGTTCTTCCGCGATGAGTATGTTGCTCACGTTGTTGATAAGAAG
>JAZNJK010000131.1:0-1977 GCA_045578005.1 Eubacteriales bacterium
CCCGTAGTAACTGCAATTAGAGACTTCTTCGGTTCATCACCACTTTCACAGTTCATGGACCAAAACAACCCTCTTGCAGAACTCACACATAAGCGCCGTATTTCAGCGCTCGGTCCTGGCGGTTTGTCAAGAGATAGAGCAGCATTTGAGGTGCGTGACGTTCACTATACTCACTATGGAAGAATGTGTCCTGTTGAAACTCCTGAAGGACCTAACATCGGTCTTATCTCATATCTTTCAACTTACGCAAAGATTAGCGACTATGGCTTTATTCAAGCACCATACCGCAAGATCGTTGACGGCGTTGTAACTGATGAGGTTGTATATATGACCGCTGATGAGGAAGACGGACATGTAATCGCTCAAGCATATGAAAAACTTGATAGCGAAGGTAGATTTGTAAACAAGAAAATTATCGTTCGTGATAGAGCGGAAATCCTTGAAGTTGAAGCGTCTAAGGCTGACTATATGGATGTTTCACCTAAGATGGTTGTATCTGTTGCAACAGCAATGATTCCATTTATCGAAAATGATGACAACGCCCGTGCGCTCATGGGTTCAAACATGCAGAAGCAGGCAGTTCCACTTCTTACATCTGATTCACCAATCGTTGGAACAGGTATGGAGTATAAGGCGGCTTGTGACTCAGGTGTCGTAGTTCTTGCAAAGAGTAGCGGTGTAGTTGAAAGAGTTGACTCCGCAACTATCACTATTCGTAACGACGACGGAAATGTAGATAAATATGAACTTCTCAAATTCAAACGCTCTAACCAAACAACTTGCGTAAACCAAAAGCCAATCGTTGTATGCGGTGAAAGAGTTGAAAAGGGTCAAGTAATCGCTGACGGTCCTGCTACCTCAAACGGTGAAATCGCCCTCGGTAAGAACGCACTTATCGGATTTATGACTTGGGAAGGTTACAACTACGAGGACGCGGTTCTTCTTAACGAAAGACTCGTTCGCGATGATGTATATACTTCAATCCACATCGAGGAACTTTGCCAAGAGGCAAGAGATACTAAACTCGGTCCGGAAGAAATCACTCGTGAAGTTCCAAACGCAGGCGAGGATATGCTTAAAAACCTCGACGAAGACGGTATCGTTCGTATCGGAACTGAAGTTAAGGCTCACGATATCCTCGTTGGTAAGGTTACACCTAAGGGTGAAACTGAGGTTACCGCTGAGGAAAAACTCCTTCGTGCAATCTTCGGTGAAAAGGCAAGAGATGTTCGTGATACTTCACTTAGAGTTCATAACGGACAAAATGGTATCGTAATCGATGTTAAAATCCTCTCCCGTGAAAACGGTGATGAACTCTCACCTGGAGTAAATAAGGTAGTAAAAGTTTATATCGCTCAAAAGAGAAAAATCTCCGTAGGAGATAAGATGGCGGGCCGTCACGGAAACAAGGGTGTTGTATCGAGAATACTACCACCTGAAGATATGCCTTTCTTGGCTGACGGAACACCTCTTGATATCGTTCTTAACCCACTCGGCGTTCCTTCTCGTATGAACATCGGTCAGGTTCTTGAAGTTCACCTTGGAATTGCAGCCAAGAAACTTGGTTGGAAGATTATGACCCCTGTATTTGACGGTGCTAAGGAGCAAGATATCTTCGAATGCCTCAAAATGGCTGGACTTTGGAGAGATGTTCTTCCTAACGAAAACACCGATGGTAAGGATCTCTTTGAGGAAGTTATAAGAGAAGACGGCAAGAAAGATATTCAGCGTCTTGATGAAGAAACAAGAAATAATCCTGAGGCTCTTAAAGCATTGCTTGCCGAGGGCAAACTCAAGATTTGTGACGGTAAGACAGTTCTTTACGACGGAAGAACAGGTGTTCCATTTGATAACCCTGTAACCGTTGGTATCATGTATTACCTCAAACTTCACCACCTTGTTGACGATAAGATTCACGCTCGTTCAACAGGTCCTTACTCACTCGTAACTCAGCAACCTCTCGGAGGTAAGGCTCAG
>JAZNJK010000132.1:0-7618 GCA_045578005.1 Eubacteriales bacterium
GGAAGGACATCGTTTTCGTGCCAATACTTACACTTTGCAACCTTGGTCTTTTCACGCCAATCGGTGATAAGTGCAGAGCCGTTTTTCGCTTTGAGGTAAAATCTTGGAAGGGGAAGGAAGTTATATGTTCCAACCTCGCAAAATGCAACCTTTCCGCTTTCAAAGGTGATAGTGAGATAAAAACCGTCATCAACTTCATTTGTTGTGATGTTGGTGATTTCACAGTTTATTGTATCAATCTTTTCATCTTTGAAGATGAGCATAAGTTGGTCGATGAGGTGAACGCCCCAGTCAAGAATCATTCCACCGCCATATTGTGCGTGACAACGCCAGTCGGAAGGAATTCCGCGTGAGCCGTGAATTCTCGACTCAATTCTTATAAAGTCGCCAATTTCTCCACTATCTTTGAGTCGTTGCATAGCAAGATAGTCAACATCCCATCTTCTATTTTGGTGAACGGTGAAAAGTTTTCCGCTTTCCTTTGATGCCTTTATCATTTCTTCAAGGTCGCTTGAACAAAGGGCAACGGGTTTTTCACAAATTACATTTTTTCCGCCACGAAGAAGTCTTGTCACTGTTTCAAGATGAACATCGTTAGGGATTGCAACTGTTACAAGTTCAACACTTTTATCGTTTATAAGTTCATCAAGCGAGGAATATGCGTAAATTCCGTTTGCTCTCGCTTTTTCTTTCTTAGCCTCATCTATATCGTAAATTCCGGCAAGGTCAAGAACATCACTTTTAAGTGCGTGACCTACATGCCACGAACCCATTCCGCCATAGCCGACTACTGCAAATTTCTTTTTCATAATTGTCTCCAAATAATAATAAATAACAATAATATGATATTACTATCAATGGTTATAATACAATATTAAAACCAAAAAGTCAATAGATAAACAAAAAATCCCCGAAAAATCGGGGATTTAATTGTTTTATTAGTGAATAATGTATTTTTGTGAATCCTTGTCGAACAAGTGAATTCTTGATGCGTCGATGGCAACTCTGATTGTATCGCCTGCTCTTGCGCCAGAACGAGATGAAACCTTAGCGATGATATCGTTCTTAATATTTTCACCCTTGTTGGAGTCGAGGTTGAAGCACTCAACACCTTCAATAGCGAGGTAGAGATAAATCTCAGCACCCATAAGTTCGGTAACATCAACCTTAGCGTCGATGATGTTATCAGGCATGCTATCAAGGAAGATTTGCTCATCATGGATAAGTTCAGGACGGATACCTGCGATAACTTCTTTACCGAAGTATGGTTCAAGTGCGGGATCAGCGCTCTTATCAGCAGGAAGTTTAATTGCATTCTCACCGAATACGATGTATGCGTCATTACCTCTCTTTTCAAGAACAACATTTACGAAGTTCATTTGAGGAGTTCCGATAAATCCTGCAACGAAGATGTTTACAGGCTTATCATAGAGGTTTTGTGGAGAGTCAATTTGTTGTGTGAAACCGTCTTTCATAACAACGATACGGGTAGCCATTGTCATAGCCTCTACCTGGTCGTGAGTTACATAGATAAATGTTACACCAACAGTTTGGTGAATCTTTGTAATCTCAGTTCTCATCGCTGCACGAAGTTTAGCGTCAAGGTTCGAAAGTGGCTCGTCAAGAAGGAATACCTTTGGCTCACGAACGATAGCACGACCGAGCGCAACACGCTGTTTCTGACCACCTGACATTTGTGCAGGTTTTCTGTCAAGAAGGTTCTCAATACCGAGAATCTTTGCAGCGGCTTCAACACGGCGTTTGATTGTTTCCTTTGGAATCTTACGGAGTTTAAGTCCAAATGCCATGTTTTCATAAACGGTCATATGAGGATAAAGAGCATAGTTTTGGAAAACCATCGCAATATCTCTATCCTTAGGAGCAACATCGTTCATAAGTTTGTCGCCGATGTAAAGTTCTCCCTCTGTGATTTCTTCAAGTCCTGCGATCATACGAAGAGTTGTTGACTTTCCGCATCCTGAAGGACCTACGAATATAATGAACTCCTTATCTGCGATTTCGAGACAGAAGTCCGATACAGCGGTTACTCCGCCTGGATACTTTTTGTAAATGTGTTTTAATGATAAGCTTGCCATCTTATTTTCTCCTTGCTTTTTAGCAAATTCTTTTTTTACGCATAATTTTGCATTATGATATACAATATTATAACAAATTTATTTGCAAATTCATAGTGGCGAATTGCACGAAATTTATGTGTTTATTTTGTGCATATTGCACAATGTTTGTGCAACTTTGTTAATTTTGTCAACATTATAACTTCATTGTGAGTGCAATTCTCTTTTTGCCGAGGTCAACACTCTTAATTTTTACAGTTACAATATCACCAACGCTAAGCACATCGCTTGGGTGTTTTACATACTTATCGGAAATTTCGGAAATGTGAACAAGTCCGTCTTGGTGAACACCGATATCAACGAATGCACCGAAGTCGATAACATTTCTAACTGTTCCTGTCATTTCCATACCCGGTTTTAGGTCTTCCATACCGAGAACATCGGCTCTTAAAATAGGAAGTGGGAGTGAGTCACGAATGTCGCGTCCCGGTTTTTCAAGTTCACCGATTATATCCATAAGTGTTGGCTCACCTATGCCGAGTTCCTCGGCAAGTTTTTTAGTGCCGTATTTTGCACATTTTTGGCGAAGGTCTTTAAGATTACTGTTTGCTACATCGTCCATTGTATAGTCAAACTTTGCAAGGAGCGCCTTTGCCGATGCATAGGATTCAGGGTGAACACCTGTGTTATCAAGAATTTCCTTTGAGCCTGGGACACGAAGGAATCCTGCGCACTGTTGATATGCTTTATCACCGAGTTTTGGCACTTTAAGAATTTGGGATCTCTTTGTAAATTCGCCCTCTTCATCACGGTATTTTACAATGTTCTTTGCAATACCTATATTGATACCTGCAACATAGGAAAGGAGCGAATATGATGCGGTATTTAGGTCAACACCTATCTTGTTTACGCAGTCCTCAACGACTCCACCGAGCGCCTCATCAAGTCTTGCCTGTTTCATATCGTGTTGATACTGTCCTACACCGATTGATTTAGGGTCGATTTTAACAAGTTCTGCAAGTGGGTCTTGAAGTCTTCTTGCTATTGAAATTGCGGATCTTTGAGTTACATCAAAGTCAGGGAATTCCTCAGTTCCAAGTTTAGATGCGGAGTAAACAGATGCGCCTGCCTCACTAACTACGATATACTTAACATTGGGGTTGCCCATTCCTTTAAGAACGCCTGCGATAAAGATTTCACTTTCCTTTGATGCAGTTCCGTTACCGATTGCGACAACATCAACGCCGTATTTTCTAATAAGTCTTTCAACTTTCTTTGTTGAGCCTTCGATATCTTCCTTTGGCTTGGTTGGGTAGATAACATCCCAATCGATATATTTACCTGTTTTATCAACTACTGCAAGTTTACAACCTGTTCTATAACCTGGGTCATAGCCGAGGACTGTTTTGCCTTTGAGCGGTGCGCCCATAAGAAGATTTTTAAGGTTTTCGGAGAAGAGTTTGATTGCGCCTTCGCTTGCTTCATCGAAGATTGCTGTTCTAATTTCTCTTTCTACGCTTGGTGCGATAAGGCGGTCATAACTGTCAACTACTGCGGATTGGATATAATCTCTTGCAGGGCTCTTTGGATTTGTGAGAATTTCATCGAGAAGATAGTTGAGAATAATTGCACTGTCAATTTCGATATTTACTTTAAGAAATTCTTCTTTTTCTCCACGGTTTATTGCAAGGATACGGTGTCCTGGGATTTTCTTAACGCTCTCGCTATATTCATAATATGCCTCGTAAACGGACTCCTCTTCCTTTGCCTTTTTGGAAACGACAACACCGTGATTGAATGTAAGCGCTCTTATTTCCTTTCTATATTCGGCATTATCAGAAATGTCCTCGGCAATGATGTCTTTTGCTCCGTTAAGTGCATCTTCAACACTCTTAACATGCATTTTTTTGTCTTCTGCCGATGTATTTACAAAGTCCTTTGCAACTTCCTCAATGCTTGGTGAGTATGACGGTCTTTGTTCCATAATGAGCGTTGCAAGTGGTTCAAGCCCTCTCTTTCTTGCAAGTGAGCCTCTTGTTTCTCTTTTTGGTTTGAATGGGCGGTAAATATCCTCAACCTCGGTAAGAATTTGAGCATTTTGAAGTGCCAATTCAATTTCGGGAGTGAGTTTACCTTGCTCCTCAATGAGTTTTTTAACCTCTTCTTTTCTTTGTTCGAGGTTACGAAGATATTTGAGTCTTTCATCAAGATTACGAAGTGTTTCGTCATCGAGTGAGCCTGTCATTTCTTTTCTATATCTTGCGATAAATGGGATTGTGTTGCCGTCATCAATAAGTCCTACTGTTGCCTCAACTTGTGAGATTTTTAGATTAAATTCTTTTGCGAGTTCGTTAATAATATTCATTTTGTTGCATCCTTTTTTACATTAAATTTTGGGGTATTGGGGTAAATTTTGTTACATTCTTATTATATAAGTATAAAAATTATTTTTCTTCATAATAATCGCTAACGAAGTATACTTTTGTGTGGGCATTGTTTCCAAACTTATCTCTAACGGTTAAGCGGAAATATTTCTCGTTTTTATCGAGTGGGAATTCGGCATGGGTAATGTCCTCTCCGTTTTCGCCCTCGGCAAAACGATAGGTTCGTGCAAATCCGTTAAGGAATACGCACATCGCCGGTGAAAAGTCCATTTTTATTACATTATCCTCTACATAGAGAGAATAAATCTTTGGTGGATTTTCGCGTCCGCTTGTGCTATATACATGACCTTTTTCCATAGCCTCGATGATTTGGTCATATTTAAGTTCTTTTGCGCCTATCATAGTTGAGCCACCGAAGGAGTGTGCGGTGCTTCTACCACGGTTATGGTTATCATCGCCCATTGTTGGGAGAAGGTCGAACATTCCGTGCGCTACCATTTCATCATAGATGTAGGGGCAATATTCCATTCCAGTAATGCGCTCGGTTGCGTAGTTGAGAATTTCAAGTGACCAAAGTCCTTTGAGGTTTAGATACATTTTTTCATCGTTGAGCGACCACGCGGGGTGGTTGAACTGAACGAGAAATCCTGCCTCATTTGCCCTTTTGATAACCTCATTTACGCTTTCAACGGAGTATTCTCTACGGTAGCCGTCACACTTGCCAATTCCCTTGTATTTTCCGCCACACGCCCAAAGAGTGTCATCGTGAGCGCCGGGTTGGAATACATTGTGTGGGTCTTTTGAGAAGAGGTTCATATGAACGACTCTTTGACGATACCAATTAGGAGCATTTACACCTTCTACTTCAAGGTTTGGATAAGTCGACTCAGCCTCGCCTACGGAATATTCTACACTTGTGAGTGCAAGAAAATCATCATCGTTAAGGTTAGAGTGGTCAAGAAGAAGTTCATGGTCGGTATATGCGACAATAGAGTAGCCCTGCGCCTTATATGCGTCCTTTACTTCTTCGGGGGTGAGTTGTCCGTCTGACACTGTTGTATGGCAGTGAAGGTTGGCGCGATACCAATTTACATCGTTTGGAAGTAAGTATTTTTTCATCTTTCTACCTTATACTATTTTTTCAATATAGTCCTTTACAAAGTAAGTGTGTGTATGTGCGTTGTTCCCGAATTCATCACGAAGGCTGACTCTAAAATAAACATCGCTCTCACGGAGTGGGAACTCTGCATGAGTTATTGTTTGACCTTCGGGAGCGGTAATATGACGGTCGTTTCTTCCATAGCCATTTATATTGATATTGGTAACGGGTGTGCAGTCGATTTTAATCATATTATCTTCTACATAAAGGGCTTTGAACATCGGTGGGTTATTGCGTCCGCTTGTGCAGTAAATATGTCCCTTTTCCATAGCCTCGATAATTTGGTCGTATTTAAGTTCCTTTGCGCCTATTATGGTTGAGCCACCGAATGACTCACGCACACTGTCGCCGTGGTTGTGGTTATCATCTCCCATTGTGCAAACGAGGTTGAACATACCGTTTCGAACCATATCATCGTAAATGTAGGGGCAGTATTCGCTTCCTGTTTCAAGTTCGGTTGCGTAGTTGAGGATTTCAAGCCCCCAAAGTCCCTTCATATTTATATAATCTTCTCGCTCGTTAAGTGACCAATATGGGTGGTTTAACTGAACGAGAAATCCTGCGTCGTTGCAACGCTTTATCATTTCGTTGATATTTTCGGTTGTATATTCGCGAATGAACCCGTCGCATTTTGTGTCGGGGTATCTGTCCCTTAAAATCCAGTTTTGATTTATGTCGGTTGCAGGCATAAAGGTATTGTGTGGGTCTTTTGAGAATATGTTAAGATGCACACACTTTTTGCGTTGCCATTCGCCTGTTGGAGCATCGAAAATTTGAGGAAATCCTGCGCTTGATTGGTTTACTGCGTATTCCGCACTTGTAAGAGCGAGAAATCCCTCATCATTAAGGTCGGAATGGTCAAGCAAAACATCGTGGTCGGAAAATGCTACTATTGAATAGCCGTGATTTTTGTAGACTTCCTTGACCTTTTCGGGAGTGTATGCTCCGTCGGAATGGACTGTATGGCAATGGAAGTTGGCACGATACCAATTCACGCCATCAGGTAAAAGAAATTTTTTCATTTTGTTCTCCTATTTATTGCTTTGCAAAAGCATTTTTTCTTCTTCATCGGTTAGGTGTCGCCATTCTCCACGCGCAAGGTTTGGGTCGAGTTTGATTGCACCGAAACTAACGCGTTCAAGATATGTGATTTTATTATTAACCGCTTCAAGCATACGCTTGATTTGGTGATATTTACCTTCGGTAAGGGTGATTTCGCCCTCGCTATCGGTTATCATTGAAATTTTGCACGGTTTTGTAAAATATCCGCCAATATCAATGCCATTTTCGAGGTTTTGAACATCCCTCTCGGAAAGGGGAAATTTCGAGTTGAATTTATACACCTTACTAACATGGTGTTTTGGTGAGAGTAGGTTGTGTGCGCTATCTCCGTCATTTGTGAGAATGACAAGACCTACGGTGTTTTTATCAAGCCGTCCGCATGGAAAGAGGTTTTTGCGCCGTTCTTCCTCGCTGATTAGGTCGAGCACGGTGTTTTCCTGTCCGTCCTCGGTTGCACTGACATATCCCTCGGGCTTGTTCAACATTATGTAGGTGAATTTCTTATATGTAACTACACTACCGTTTAGGGTTAGTGTGTCCATTTCGGGATTTATGTGAGTGTCCGCGCGTTTGACGACTACTCCGTTTACGAGGATTTTGCCTTGCTTTGCAAGTTTTGCACTTTCAGTGCGAGTCGCCTTGCCCATTTCGGATAAAAATTTATCTATTCGCATATGCTCACCCCTCGCTAATTTTTTACCAACTTAAAGTATATCATATTTTGTGCTTATTGTAAATATAATTTTAATATTTTTAATATATTTTTGCATAATATATGCCCTGTTTTTGTGAAAAGACGAAAAATATCGTTTTTTATTAAAAATGTGTTGATTTTATTTCAATTATGTGTTAAAATGTTTACGAAAAAATTTATTAAAAGGAGATTTTCATATGATCTATTCACACGAAGTTGAAAGTATGTGTTGCGTAGCAAAGGG
>JAZNJK010000133.1:0-5201 GCA_045578005.1 Eubacteriales bacterium
CTACCATACCCATAAAGAGTCCACCGATAGGGCCATTCCACGGAATATCGGAGATTGAAAGAGCGATTGATGCGCCGATCATAGCGGTGATTTCAGGTGAGCAATCAGGATCAACTGAAATAACTGTCAAAGAGATGTTTACATCGTTTCTCAAATCCTTTGGGAAAAGAGGACGAATTGGACGGTCGATAACTCTTGATGTGAGAACTGCCTTTTCAGAGGGTTTGCCCTCTCTTTTAAGATAACCGCCTGGGATTTTGCCGACTGAATACATTCTCTCCTCAAAATCTACTGAAAGAGGCAAGAAGTCAATTCCGTCTCTTGGTGCGGGTGATGCTGTTGCGCAAGCAAGGATAACTGTTTCGCCGTAACGAACAAGAACGCTACCATTTGCAAGGCCTGCCATTTTTCCGCTTTCAACAACAAGTTTTCTTCCTGCGAGTTCATACTCGTATGTCTTGTAGTTGTCGAATACTTTTTCTTGGAACATTTGTGCCATTTTAGAATTCCTCCGTTTTGAATTTTTATTTTTTCGCGAGGGGACATAGCACTTAACTGTATGTCGCAGTCATTTACGGCACACGGTTAATTGCTATCTCACCCGCATTTTGATTTGTTAAAAACTTAGGCTGTGCTTTCGCACAGCCTAAGATAGCGAAAAGTCGCTTTTTCTTATTTTCTAAGACCGAGTTTCTCGATGAGTGCACGATATCTTTCGATATCAGTCTTTGCAAGGTAACCGAGAAGGTTGCGTCTATGACCTACCATTTTAAGAAGTCCTCTGTGTGAGTGGTGGTCCTTTGGATTTTTCTTCATATGCTCGTTAAGGCTGTTGATACGGTCAGTAAGAAGTGCAATTTGAACTTCGGGTGAACCTGTGTCGCCTTCGTGAATAGCATATGCAGAGATGATTTCCTGCTTTGTCATTTTTCTTTCACCTTTCTTATTTATTTTGACTCCGATCACTAAGCAAGCGGTTGGTGAGTGCATTTTGCTTGGTCCGCAAACTGAGCATTCAGTGCCATCGGCAAGATTATATCACAAGGATTTGATTTTGTAAAGACATTTTTGAAAAATTTTTTAATATTTTTTTATTTTTCTTTATTTTTAATTGAATTGAAGATTCCTATAATACCGCTAATGACAAGAAAAACTCCAAGCGCAACACGGGGAATTTTGGGATCTAAGGAATTTGCCACTCCCGAAAATACGAGTGCGCCAAGCGAACCAAAAAGAACCATTGGGACAATTTGTTTTAAGACGATTTTTCGTTTTATCATATGGACAATGAGCGAAAAAGTGCCACATATTGCAAAGAACACAAGGTTTGTGCCTTGGGCGATAATTTGGTCATAATTTAGACACAGGGTGAGATAAATTACCAAAAATCCGCCACCCCCTATGCCTGTCCCCATAAGTGCGGATATAAGAAATGCGATAATGATACTCCACATCATTTTATCACCATACAAACTCCCGAATAAATCGTAAGAAGACAAAAACACATATTCAAGTATTTGGTTTTGATTTTATCGGCAAGAAATGCACCTGCAAGTCCACCGAGGGCGGTTGGTAAAAACAGCGTTTTTATGAGTGATGTATCTATATTTCCGCTCTTTCCGTAGGCTATGGCACTTACTATTGATATGGGAATTACTGCACAAAGTGTTGAGGCGAAGGTGTCTTTTTTCTCGTTTTTTGTCATTGCATTTAGCATATAGACAAATATAATTCCACCGCCTGTGCCTAAAAAACCATTTATGCCTCCTGCGATAAATGAAAGGGCGCAAAAAAGAAAGATATGAGGGGCGCTCTTTTTACTGTTTAGAATATTGTTTTTGTGGGTATTATCTTTTTCCATTTTTATAACCGACCTTTTCTCCCGTTTGAAATCTTGCGCAAATTTACGGTCAAATTGGACATTGTTTTGCGCAAAAGGACGAGTTTTTGAAATTTTTTTCTACTTTTGCCAAAAACCAGTTGATTTTTTCTTTTCTTTTTGTTAATATATATTATATATGATTAATCTATGGAAAGCATTTTGATTTTGGCATATTAAAAGTTTTTTATTGTGTCATATAATCATTATACGAGAAATTTCGCCCTTAAATTCTGTCACTATATTCCATGTGACTTGGGCTTGACATTTTTATCTTACAGTTAGGAAGGAGAAAACAATGAAGGACAAGCATAAGACGAATCTTTCGGATTCTAAAAATAAAAAATCTCAAAAAAGCGGACTAAAACGGCACAAAAAGCCATCAAAAATCATTCCTATATTAAGCAAACTCATGCCTTATATTTTGGCGGTGCTTTTTGTAGTAATGCTATTTACTCTTGTTGGCAAACTCGCATTCTCGAATGTGCTTTACGGACTTTTCTCCACATTTGCGCCTGTGTTTGTTTTGACTTTTCTTCTCTACCACTCTCTTATGTGGTATTACGATACGCACCGTAAAATTTGCACAAGGCGTGTAATTTGCTCAGTTATCATTGTTCTTGCGGTTGCTATGATTCAACATTTGATAACTGTTAGTGTTTCGGACTCGGTTGATTGGGTTTACAAGGCATCCGAGGGAGTTGCGGTAAACAAACCTACCATTTTTGAACTTTATGCACAAGGCAAAAACGGTGTTGGCGGTGGTGTAATCGGCGGACTTCTTTGTGGAGTTTTGCTATCGTTGTTTGGACAAGGCTTTACAATAGCGCTTATTCTCATTTTGCTTGTTTTCATGTTCTTGCAAATGTTCAATATCACTCCCGCTACCATTATAAAGAGCATTTTCAAAGACAAAATTGAGCAAAAGCAAGCAAAAAAAGCGGAGCAAAAGCGCCGTGCCGAGATTGCAAAAAAGCGCAAGAAATTCCGTTTTTGTGTTGATGACGAGGAAGATGACTTACTCATTCCTACCGTTGACCCGAGAATTATTCAGGCTATGAACGAAGACGATTTTGTCGATACAAACGACAATGTCAGCGATGACGACGGTGATGACGATGATTTTGAAATTGAGCGCCAACCTGTGTTTGAGCAAAACGGTCAAGTAAACAATCCTGTTCAAAGAAGTGCGTCCCCTTACCGATTTCCTTCCGAGCCTGTTATTCAAGTTTCAAACGAAGACGATGATGATGAAGAAGGATTTGTCCTCAACTCGCCCGTCAAGTTTGATGAAGAAGATGAAAAATACAGTGATTTAGATGAAGAAATCACAAATATCCCTTCTAATGGCGGATTTGATGTTTCGAATTTGAATTCAAATGATGATAGCGAAGGTGCGGTTGACAGCGAAATTGGCGCTTTCGATGAAGGTGAAAACGATGACCTTCCGTTTGTCGAGCCTGTAAAGGTGAGCGACACCGACTTTTCAAGCGATACCGACACTTCTCTTTCTACTGACACTGATACGGAAGTAAATGAGAAAAAATCGCTATTTGCCGACATTTTCAAGCAAGATGATGACGACAAGAAATCTAATGATGTAAAAGACGACGGCAAAAAAGACGGCGACGATAAATTTTCCAAGACTTCCAAATTCAGCATTTTCGGCAAAGGCGACAAAACCGAAAAAGTTGAAAAGCAAGAGAAAAAGGAAGAGAAAAAAGAGGAAAAGAAACCTCCTAAAAAGAAGAAAAAGTATATTTTCCCGCCTATCGACCTTTTTGATATTAGAGATGAGGTTGATGATGAAGAAGCGGTTAATGCCGAACTTCAAGAAAAGGCGCGTATTATCGTTGAGACACTTAAAAGTTTCAATATCAGCACAAAGATTGTAGATATTGCAAGAGGTCCTACAATTACTCGTTATGAACTTATGCCTGATGCGGGTGTTCAAGTGCGTTCTATTGCTAAACACATTGATGACATTTCTTTGTATCTTGCGGCAGAGGGTGTTAGAATTGAATGTCCTATCCCCGGTAAAATGGCGGTTGGTATTGAAGTTCCTAACAACATTACAAGCATGGTTTACTTGCGCAATCTTTTGGAAGATCCAAAATTCAAGCAAGCAAAGAGTTCTGCTACCTGTGCGGTTGGTAAGAGTATTTCGGGTGAGAATGTATATGTTGATATTGCAAAACTCGTTCACTTACTTGTTGCGGGTGCTACCGGTCAAGGTAAATCGGTTTGCATAAACTCGCTCCTTACGAGCCTTCTCTACAAGGCGTCACCTGATGAATTGAGATTAATTCTTATTGACCCAAAAAGAGTTGAGTTTGCGCCTTACAACGGCATACCTCACCTTCTTGTCCCTGTTGTTACCGATGTTAAAAAGTCGGTTGGCACACTACAATGGTCCGTTTCCGAGATGGAAAGGCGTTTTGGCGTTTATGAAGAATGCGGTGCGCGTAACATCGACGAATACAATGCAAGAGTTGAGCGTGGGCTTGTTGATGATGAAAAAATGTATCGTATTGTTATCGTTATTGATGAACTTTACGACCTTAAAATGCAAGTTCCCGAAATTGACGACTATATTATAAGACTTACTCAAAAGGCGCGTGCGGCAGGTATCCATGTTATTATAGGAACACAGCGTCCGTCTGTTGATGTTATTACGGGCGTTATTAAATCAAACATTCCTTCGCGTATTGCTTTCCGTGTGCCTGCGCTCGTTGACTCTCGAACAATTCTTGATGAGGCAGGAGCAGAAAAACTCGTTGCCCGTGGAGATATGCTACTCAAACCTGTCGGTGCGCTTAAACCGACTCGTGTTCAAGGTGCGTTCATTTCCGAGGAAGAATGCGAAAGAATTACAACTTTCCTTCGTGAAAATTCAAGTGAAAACTACGATGAAAGCATTGTTAGTCAAATTGAGTCGAATGCGACAAAACTTCAAAAGGCTGAAAAGCGAAACGATGAAGACAGTGAGGGTGGCGGTAGTGACCTTGACGATAAGTTCTATGCGGCGCTTGAAATTGCGGTAGACAGTGGAAAAATTTCTTCCTCTTATCTACAAAGAAAACTCAATCTCGGTTTCCAACGAGCAGCGAGAATTATTGACACTATGGAAGAACTCGGCTACATTGGTGAACCGAATGGTTCAAAACCGAGAGATGTGCTTATCACTAAGCAAGATTTCCTTGAACTTATGATGAAACGAAACGAGGATGATGAATAATGGGAAAATTTATTGTTATTGACGGTCTTGACGGAAGTGGTAAAGGCACTCAAACCGACATACTTGTTGAAAAATTAAAGAGTG
>JAZNJK010000134.1:0-30195 GCA_045578005.1 Eubacteriales bacterium
TCCGCGCCCAATAAGGAGCAGTACGAGCAGGCAGTTGCCGAGATCAACGCCTATATCGAATCTTTATAAGAGAGGTAGAGTATAATGGCAGATAAGATAGCAACAAGAGAATCCTACGGCGACGCACTCGTCGAATTAGGCGCAAAATATGATAATCTCGTAGTACTCGACGCAGACTTGGCTGAGGCTACAAAAACGATTAAATTCAAGAAGGCATACCCTGACAGATTTTTTGATTGCGGTATTGCCGAGGGTAATATGGTAGGCGTTGCGGCAGGTCTGTCAACGACCGGAATGATACCCTTTGCAAGCACATTTGCAATGTTTGCCGCAGGAAGAAGTTTCGAACAAATAAGAAACTCAATCGGCTACCCACACCTAAATGTAAAAATTGGCGCAACTCACGCAGGAATTACAGTTGGTGAGGACGGCGCAACACACCAATGTAATGAAGATATCGCTCTTATGCGCACAATCCCAGGTATGATGGTTGTAAACCCATCTGATGCTGTTGAAGCAAGATGCGCAGTTGAAGAGGCTATTAAGTATGAAGGACCTGTATATCTTCGTTTTGGAAGACTTGCAGTTTCCGTTATCAATGATAAACCCAACTATAAGTTTGAACTTGGTAAAGGTATTGTTATGGCTGAGGGTTCTGATGCTACAATCGTTGCAACAGGTATAATGGTAGAACAGGCTCTTATCGCAAGAGATATGCTTAAAAAAGAAGGTATTGATGTTGCGGTTTTGAACATTCATACGATAAAACCGCTTGATACAGCACTCGTAACTGCCTATGCTCAGCAAACGGGAGCAATGGTAGTAAGTGAAGAACATAGCATTATCGGTGGACTCGGTAGTGCAGTATGCGAGGCGCTTTCGGGTATTTGCCCAATCCCCGTTATAAGACACGGAGTTGAAGATATCTTTGGAAAGAGCGCACCCGCAAAGGAACTTCTTGCATATTACGGCTTAAATGCTGAGGGAATTGTTAAGAAGGTAAAACTTGCTATCTCCTTGAAACATTGAGTAAAAACTCAAAAAACGCATAAATTTTAAAGAGTGCGTTAAAATACTAATGTAGCATATGCCTGCTTAGTGCGTGATGAGTGTTTGTCGAGACCTACGAAATTTAAAAAGGAGTCCAATAGGCGATAGTCTGTTTTGCAGACCTCCCGATGCGGTTTTCTTAATGAGACGAAAGTCGGTCACCGTAATCGGACGCTGGGAGCAGTGATGACATCATGAGGACACCACCCTGGTAGTAGTCCGGGTTCTTATAATATTCACACGGCTAAAGCGGGTTATTTTTTGAGTTCTTATTACGAGCAACGCGAGTAACAAGGTTCTAACCGTGAAAATGCTATATGATTTTCACTTTTTGCTTTGCAAAAACTGTTCGCAAGAACAGATAGGTTAGGTTCTTACAGAAAACACGAAATGAATTGCAACTGCGTTGCATGAAATATTCCTACGGAACATGAAATGACACCCTGTGTCATAAATTGCCTTCGGCATTAAATTACTGCAATTCAATTCATGGAGCGTAGCGAGAAATCATGGCGTAGCCGATTCATGATGCGAAAGCATCAATTCATATAAAAATTAAAGCAAGAATAAAAGGTTTTTCTTTTATTCTTGCTTTTTTGTTTGTCCCGTTATGCAAGGTGGCTTTTTCGAAAAATCAAAAAATACAAAAAAATGGCAAAAAAATACAGTCAACTGTCAAAAAAATGTTGAAAAACGTAGAAACCCCTTTTATAATATATATAAAGGGCAATTTTTGTGTGTTTTAGATAACAGGCGTAATGGTAACCCGCGCTCATATTAAGTCACAAAACTGTGACACATTTTGTAATAAAATTATGTAAAATTAAAGGGCGCAAAGGACCAAAATTCATTATTTTAAAAGATGGAAAACGCCTCATTTTTTTCTCTTTGAAAGAAAGGCATAGAGAGAGGGCGAAAGGCAAAACTTTGTAGCGTTTGGAAAGGGACGCTAAAACCAAAACACAAAAATCACAAACAACTATTTAAAAACAAAGAACATTAGGAGAATTTTTCTTATGATGAAAGACAACAACAAAATCACCAAATACCGTATTTTGAGCCTTAAAGCAGAAGACATTTTCGCAAAGGGCGAGGGCAAAGGCAAGAGCAAGGGCGAGTGCGTTTACTCAATTTGCAAAGAAAATGGCGGTATCGATTTGGACCAATTCCAGTCATTTATCTACAATAGCCTTGAAACACAAAAGATGCAAGAAGTTTACATCAAAGAGAAGAAAAACCGCAATGCGGAGGGCAAATTCGAAATTGGTGGCTATAACTTCGGCAGTGACACAGGCGCAACCCTTTCCGTCATAAATGTAACATTCAATAACAAGACTCACCGCAAATTCCTTTACGAGCGTGGCTTTTCGATAAAGACCGATAAGGCGGTAAACAAGTATGTTCGCTATAAGCGTAGTGCGGGAAGTAGCCGTCAAGGTAACTGTCTTTTCATTTACGAGCCACTCAAAAAGGCAATGATGAAGTGGACTTGCTGTGGACTTGACGAATCCAAAGTTACCGACAAAGTATCGTGGGAGTCCTACATATCCCTAACCCTTTCAAATATGAGAAAGGAAATCAAAATCCCCAAAGAATCAATTCTTGTAATTCCCGATGCTACAAGCATTTTCGAGAAGGAAGTAATTGCCGTTACAAAGAACGAAAGGGGCGGACTTGACGCAAACCGTCAGGTGTCAACCGTTGAAAACAAGATTTGGGACGGACAGGGACTTCTTGACGAGAGCGTATTCGAAGAAAATGGTCTTGGCGCAAACTCAATGATGCTTCTTCGTAACCGTTTCTTCAAAACTTGTGCCTTTAACACAGGTCTTAGCCGTTTCTTTGCCGACCGTGGCATTACCGAGGTATCGCAACTCAATAAGTCGTGCTTCACCTTGGCTAAGAAAATCAGCGACATCAAACTTGTCATCACTGATTCGAGCCTTAAATACATCAAACTTCACGGTGGCAAACGCATTGATGCCATTTCAAAGTGGCTCAATAATGTTGATGATGTTTTCGGACTTGTTAAGACCGAGAAAAAGACAAAGCACCTCGATGGCAAAATGGTGCAAACAAGTTACCAACTCATAAACACCCTTCCGCTTTCTATGACCGAAATGGAAGACTTTCTAAAACCATCACTTGACTATCTTTGGGCAATTCAAAGCGACCCTGCATTTATGCGTCACTACCTCAAAATGCAACTCCAAGAGGACACTCTTGAAGACTACGATGAGGAACTTGATGAGGAAGAGAGCGAGGAAAGTGAAGACATTGAGGACGATGACGATGAGGAAATCGAAAGTGGTGACGACTCAAATGACAACGGTCGCCTACGCAAGAATGTAATGCTAAAACTCCTATCCCTCAATGACCAAATTGCCGAAAGCGAGGTATATAGCGAGTTTAGACAACAAATCAAGCGTGTGTTTGTTAGCAATTTAAGACGCGGACATGTGCTTGTAGACGGAACTAACGCAACTCTGTTCGGCAACGGATACGAGATGCTATGCGCCGTTTGTGACCCCGAATTTGACTTCGATAACCCAAGGGAACTCTACCTTGTAGGAAACGAAATCCGTATCGGTAGATTTGGTGAGGGACAAGAACTCCTCTGTGCGAGAAGTCCGCATATCACAATGGGAAATCTCTTCTTGGCGAAGAACCGTAGGAGCGATAGCGACCCGTTCGCAAAGTATTTCAACCTAACTAACGAAATTGTATGCGTAAACAGTATAGGACAGGAACTTATGGACCGCCTAAACGGTTGCGACTTCGACTCCGATATGATGCTTGTCACCGATAACAAGATAATGCTAAACTCCGCTAAGAAGTATTACAGCGAGTTTCTTGTTCCCGTATGCAAGGCAGAGCATGAGGCAAAGGATACTTCCGACATTTGGAAGATTGACCACGACATTTCAAACAACGAAATTGGCCGTATCGTAAACCTCTCCCAACGACTCAACAGTCAATTTTGGGACAAACTCTCACACGGTGAGTGGGACGAAAACCTCTATCTTGAAATTTGCAAACTCTCCGTTTTGTCGGGTATGGAAATCGACAAGGCAAAGCGTGACTACGGCATTAACGCATCGAAAGAACTTGATGCTGTAAAAGACGCAAATATCACCGATGACCGTCGTCCGTCCTTTATGAAATATGTAAAGAAGAAGGAGTCAAAGGGCGATAAGCACATCGAATATCGTGACGACATCAATACCTCGATGGAATACCTAAACCGTGTTGTCGTAGCAGGTAGAAAGAGGTCACCAAAGGTTGAAAAACTCCCCCTCTTCCCACTACTTTATCCAAGAGAGTTAGATGTAAAGGATAATGATTACAGATACCGCAAGGAAATCATTGAGAAACTTTGCGACAAACAAACTCAACTTAGCATACTAAGAAAGCGAATATTCCGCTTCGATGACATCAACAAGAAGGCTTTGCGTGAGGAATGTAAGGCGCTTGAAGTTGAGGCACTTTCCCTCGTTGAAAAACGAATTAGAAAGAACGAGCCACTTCTTTGTTTGCTCGTTAAGGCTATTGACGACCACTCATCAAGTGCGCAAAAGTGCCGTTCACTTCTCCTATCTTGCCTTGCAAGTGCAACTGACGACCTCTATACCCTTATTTCCGTTACTCACGGCGATATGTGTGAACTTGTTCCAAGTGAAGATGGCGACCTTAATATCTACGGATACCCATTCTCATCAGTCGTTACCCGTCACTCCCTACTCCCAACAGAGTAAAATGCTCGCGCGTATCTAAAACACACTCCGTGCGTAAAATTGCAAAAGGCAATAAACCGCCTTTTGCAAACCGACTTTTAAACTAAAAAGAGAACATTTCGCTAATTTGAAATGTTCTCTTTTTTATTTTCGCTTGTTAGTGAGCAAAATTCCAAATCCCAAAATCATTCAGCATAAGACTGATAAGGTTAAGAAATGGTCTTGCTTTATAAATGGAAAATTATTCTTCTTCGATTTCGTTGAAATATTCCCTATCGAAAAACTCCGAAAGTGTTATTCCTGCGCCCTCGCAAAAGCGTTGAACAGTGATAACTTTTGAACACTTAGTTCTTCCTTTGATAAGGTCATAAATTGAAGAGGGCGACATTCCGCCTTTCAAAGCAATATCGCATACATTACTGCACTTTTCTTTGCAAATTTCACCAATTCGTTTTACAATAGCATCGTTCAATTTCATAAGTCTATCCTACCTTTTTTGTGGAGTTCCACAATTATTATAGGAAAATATACAAAATTTCTCTCGTGGAGTTCCACGATATTGACAAATTTCTCGTTTAATTGTATAATATGTTTAATAAATCGTGGTTTTCCACGAAAGCCAAGAGGTGTTATATGATTATATCGTTTATAGGTCACTCGCTTGTTTTGTCAAAAGATAGTGTAAAGCAACAAATAAAAGAGCAAATGCGAAACAATATTCTTGGCGAAAAATCAGTAACCTGTTATCTTGGCGGATATGGTGATTTTGATAAACTTTGCGCCATTTCGTGCAAAGAGTTAAAGCAAGAGTTTGCGTGCATTGAAACGGTTTATGTTTCGCCGTATCTTAACATCGGAGAACAGAAAAAAATAAAAGAATTACTCTCGCTTGGCTTGTATGACGGCTCGGTATATCCGCCTATTGAGTCGGTTCCGCTTAGATTCGCAATTTCCAAAAGAAACGAATGGATGATAGAAAAATCCGATATAATAATAGCATTTGTCAACCACCGTTATGGCGGTGCATACAAATCGTTCCAAATGGCAAAGCGCAAGAAAAAGAAGATTATAAATCTTTGCGACCTAACGGAATAAATATATTTTAAAGAGCATTACGAAAAATTGAAATCTAAACACACTCCGTGCGTAAAATTGCAAAAGGCAATAAACCGCTTTTTCAACTAAAAAGAGAACATTTCGCTAATTTGAAATGTTCTCTTTTTTTGTTTTCCCTTGAAAATATCGGCTGTAAATGATAAAATGTAGATGTAACTACTCTTTAAGGAGAAAACTATGAAAAAAATCAATTTTAATAGTGAATGGAAATTCAGACTAAACGAGGGCGAATGGAGAGAGGTCCATCTCCCACACGACTACTCAATAGAGCAACCAAGAGAGGCAAATTCTCCTTCAAAATCGTCAGGTGGATTTTTCGTTGGTGGAGTTGGTGAGTATGAAAAGACCTTCGTTTCAAAAAAGGGCAAAAAATACTTCTTCATTTGCGAAGGCTCGTTTGGAATTACCGAGGTGTTTATAAACGCAAACTCCGCATATATAAACAAATACGGATACAACTCTTTTACCGTTGACCTCACCGACTTTTTAAGATATGATAAGGAAAACACTATCCTTGTCCGTGTTGACCAAACGCACCTGCCAAACGCAAGATGGTTTACAGGCGCAGGACTTTATAGAGATACATTCCTTGCCGAGTGCGGTGACACTTATCTTGATGATTCGGGCATTTTTGTCCAAACTCTCGGAGTTGAAAACGGAGTTGCATACCTAAATGCGCAAACCTATGCCCACACCGAAAAGCCGTGCGAGGCGGAAATAGAATTCTTCGTGCGTGAGTCGGGCAAAAAGCAAATCGTTTCAACATTTAAAAAGTTTGTCTACCTCTCAAAAGGCAAAAATACAATAAATGCTAAATTCAACCTTGAAAACGCAAAAATTTGGGATGTTGACACCCCAAATGTTTATGAAATTACAGCCATTCTTAAAGCAAACGGCAAGACGGATAGCGAAAAATCGCCTTTTGGCATAAGGACCGTTTATATTGACTCCAAAAAAGGATTTATTCTAAATGGTAAGAGCGTAAAATTAAGGGGCGGATGTGTCCACCACGACCAAGGACCGCTTGGCTCGGCTACATATAAAGATGCCGAATATCGACGTATCGCAAGGCTAAAACAGGCGGGCTTTAATGCGGTGCGTTGCTCACACAATCCACAGTCGCAACATTTCTACGATGCGTGTGACCGCCTCGGAATGCTTGTTATGGATGAACTCTTTGACTACTGGACCGAAGGCAAGCAAATTAACGACTCGCACATTTTCTTTGCCGAGCATTATCTTGAATGGACGGAGCAAATAGTTAACAAAAACCGCACTCACCCTTCGGTAGTTATGTTTAGCACAGGAAACGAAATTCCTCAAAAGGCAGGAAGAGGACACGGCTACGAAATTGCAAGAAATATAGCCGATAAAATCCGTGAAATTGACCCATCTCGCCCTGTAACACACGCACTTTGCTCCCTTTGGGACAATGCCGAGGCATACGAAAAGGAGCGCCAAACAAACACCGCTCCCGCAAGGGAAATGGATTACTTTGCCGAGGTGACAAAAATCACTGCCGACACGGTTGATATTGTCGGATATAACTACCTTGAATACCGAATAGAGCGCGACCTAATCCGTTTTCCCGAGAGGGTAATAATCAATACCGAAACCTTCCCAATGAACGCATATACCACCATAAAACAACTTAAAGACAATCCAAGAATTGTAGGCGATTTTGTGTGGACCGCGTGGGACTATTTCGGTGAAACGGGTATCGGACATGTTGACTACGATGAAAAGGTTGAACTAACATCACTCCTTGAATACCCATATCATATGGCAAACTGCGGAGATATTGACATTTGCGGAGTAAGAAGACCTCAATCATTCTACCGTGAAATTGCGTGGGGAATAAGAAAAGCGCCATACATCACCGCCCGTCACCCTAAACTCACCGAAAGAAAACACTTCCCCGGTGCGTGGGGATTTTACGAGTGTGAGCCGTGTTGGACCTTTGACGGGGACGAGGGCAAAAATGCCGAAATCTATATCTTTGCCGAGTGCGATAGGCTCATTTTGGAACTAAACGGCAAGCAAGTTGGTATAAAGGATAGGAGCGAGGACGGAGTTTATATGTTCACCTTGCCATATGAGGCAGGAACTCTTTGCGCAAAAGCCGAGATAAATGGTAAAATTGTAGCCACATCTACCCTTGAAACAGTAGGTAAGCCAAGTTCGGTTGCACTTAAAAAGGAAAAGAATTACCTCGTTTCCGGAAGCGAAAAGCCGAAAGAGGAAATTGTTTATATAGAACTTGAAATCCAAGATGAAAACGGACAACTTTGCCTCTATATCGAGCGTGATGTATCGTTTGAAGCGCAAAATGCTACCGTTATGGCACTTGCATCATCTAATCTAACAAGCACCGAGCCATATATCACAACCGAGCGCAAAACATATAACGGAAGACTCCTTGCCGTTGTCAAAAAGCAAAGAGGAAAGAGCGCTACCATTACCGCCACCGTTGACGGTTTTGGAAAAACATCAATCGCAATTTGATTTTTTGTAAATCATAATCCAATTTTCCGTAAATAATGCAAATCCCCGACACACTGTCGGGGATTTTTGTTATTTTACAATTTTTTGAACATCTTCAATAATTTGTGAAGGTGTTAGGCGATTTTCCTCTAAAATTCCTTCAAGAGTGTAATTTGTCGGGAACTTGCGAGAAAATCCGTAGTTGATAACACGCATGCTTGACGGACCGTAGAATGACGCAATCTTTTCACCAAATCCACCACTGACAACACCGTCTTCAAGTGTTATAACAATCGAGTGATTTTCTTTAAGCGCTTCAAGAGTTTTTGTGTCAAACTCGTTTATGAACATAGGATTTATAAGTGTAGCATTGATACCGCACTTTTCAAGTTCAGAGCAAACTTGCTCACCAAGAGGGAAGAATGAGCCAAGGGCTAATATGCAAACGCCCTCGCCCTGCTTTTTAACTTCGTATTTTGGTGTGCTAAAATCGTCACGCGCACACTCACCCGACAAAACCGCCTTGCCAAAAGGCACTTTTATCGCCACAGGTCCGTGTTTTTTCGTAATAGACCATTCAAGCATAGCGATATATTCATCAGCATTTGTAGGCGCTAAATATTTGAGGTTTGGAATGTTCGAAATCATTGGAATATCGTAAATTCCAAGATGTGTAACATCGCTTTTTCCGTAAATTGAAGAATTGAACACAAGTGTCGTAACAGGCGACTCATTAAGACACACATCGTGCGACATTTGGTCATAAGTGCGCTGTAAAAATGTGCTATTTACCGCCCAAACAGGCACACCACCTGCCTTTGCAATTCCCGATGCCATAGCAAGTGCGTGTTCTTCGGCAATCCCAACATCAATAAACTGCGCACCCGCAATATCTCTGCGTTCTTTTGTCCAACCTGCAACGAAAGGAGTTGCCGCCGTAATAGATACAAGGTCGGGCATTGTCTTCATCTTGTCAAGAAGATATGTTGCGCTAAGTTCGGCATAAGAGTCCTTTCCGTTTTTGGAATAAAGGCGCTCACCTGTTTCGATATTAAAAGGAGAGGTTGCGTGCCATCTTTCACGCTCAATCTCGGCAAAAGAGTAACCCTTTCCCTTTGTAGTGCATATGTGAACAACAATCGGTTTCTTTGTCCCACGCACACTCTCAAACGCCTTAACCAACGATAAAACATCGTTTCCGCCCTCGACAAACATATAGTCAAGACCAAGCGCTTTGAATATGTTGTTTTCACTCTTTCCACCGCTTTGTCTAAGGGATAGGAGTGAGCGGTAAAGTCCGCCGTGATTTTCGGCAATCGACATATCGTTATCGTTTACCACAATGATAAGTCCACCATCAAACTCACCTGCGTGATTGAGTGCTTCAAGTGCCTCACCACCACTGAGTGAGCCGTCACCGATAAGGGCGATAACATCATAATTTTCACCCTTCAAGTCACGCGCTTTCGCCATACCGAGCGCAAGGCTAACCGATGTTGAGGTGTGCCCCATATTGAATATATCATGCTCACTCTCATAAGGTGCGCTATATCCAGCAACACTTGAATACTTTTCTTTGTCAAGGTATGCGTCGGCTCTACCTGTCAACATCTTGTGAGCATAGCATTGATGCGAAACATCAAATATTATTTTGTCATTTGGAGAGTCAAAAACTCTATGTAAGGCAACAGTTGCTTCAATAACGCCAAGATTAGAGCCGAAGTGACCGCCATATGCACTAAGTTTTGTAATTAGCGCACATCGTATCTCGTCGGCAAGCGAGGGAAGCGCTTCAAGAGGCAACGCCTTAACATCCTTTGGAGATTTTATATTTTCGATAATCATCGTTATTCTCACTTTCTACTTAAAGTATGCCTGACGGGAGCGGAGCAAACCAGCCTTAAACCGTGTATTTACGGCATTAAGCGTGGTTTTAATTGTATTCCCGTCAGGCATGAAAGCCCATAGTTAATTTAATTTTAGCACAAAAATTCCCCTTTTGCAATAAGTTTATGACAAAGTTATAATAAAAAATAATAAAATAAGGTAATTTGCTTGACTTTTTTTGAAGAATATGGTAAATTGATAGGCGAAAAAACGAAAAAGGGGGCTAAAAATGGACAAGATAAATTACCTTGAAAGCGAAAAAATCTCAAAACTTCTTTTCAAATTCTCGCTTCCTTGCGTTGCGTCACTTTTGATAAGCGCATTTTATAACATAGTTGACCAAATTTTTGTTGGAAATAATATAGGATACCTCGGCAATGCCGCAACGGGAGTCGTTTTCCCAATTCTCATTATCACAATGGCGTTTGCGTGGTGTTACGGTGACGGAGTTGGGGCATACCTTAGTCTTTGCCTCGGTAGAGGAGAGAGGGATAAAGTCCACAGGTGCGTTGGAATGCTTATTACCGTTACGGTAATTACCGCCCTTGCCCTCATTTTAATTCTTTTCTTATTTGAGGAAAGCCTTTTGTCCCTTGTTGGCGCAACATATGACTCCTACGATAAGGACGGAAACTTTATTGCCGGTTCAATGGAAATGGCAAAACAGTATTATAAAATCGTCATCGGCGCACTTGTCCCATATATGCTATCAAACGCACTTTGTAGCGTGATAAGGGTAGACGGTAGCCCAAGTTACGCAATGGTTATTAGCCTTATCGGTGCGTTTGTCAATATCGGACTTGACGCACTCTTTATTATCACATTCGATTGGGGAATAAAAGGCGCTGCTTATGCTACAATTGTCGGTCAGTTTATCACATTTGCGCTAATTGTGTATTACCTTGTCGCAAAGACCAAAACATTCAAACTCACCCCATCGAGTTTCAAATTCGATTGGAAAGCATTTTCCCCTGCACTAAAATTCGGCATTTCAACCTTCATCACCGAAATTTCAATCGTTGTCGTGTCGTTCGTTTGCAACTTTATGTTAAAAACATACGGCGCACTCTCGCCCGAAGTAGGATATGACCCGTCAATTCCCATCTCGGCAATAAGCATTGAGTCAAAGGTGTTCACGGTAGTAATAAATATCGTAGTCGGTGTAATTCTCGGCGCTCAACCGATTATCGGTTATAACTACGGAGCAAAGCGCTATGATAGAGTGCGAGGCACATATAAAGCAGTCGCAATCGCAACTCTTTTGACAGGAATTATCTCAACTGCCATTGTCGAAATCTTCCCCGATGCGCTCGTTAAAATGTTTGGAACAAGCGGTTCAAACCCCACCCTGTATCTAAATTTCGCAAAAAAGACATTTAGAATATTCCTCTCGATGATAACCGTTACTTGCTATATCAAAATGTCGGCAATCTTCTTCCAAGCGGTAGGAAAGCCCTCTTATGCTATGATATCATCACTCATTCGTGATATTCTTCTTTTCTTGCCCCTCGTGTTCATTTTGCCGTTTACCCTCGGACTTGACGGAGTGCTATGGGCATCACCCGTTGCCGACCTTATTTCAATAATCGTCCTCGTAGTCCTCACATTGAAATTCTTCAAAGAACTAAAAACACAAGAAAACACTAACGCAAAAGTGGAATGAAAATTTACCTAAAAAAACAAAAACCCAACACATAGTCGGGTTTTTATTGTTATTTTCTGATTTTTTTCGGTTCGTGGTCTTGAAGTGGTGCTAAAAATCCGTTTTCTTTCAACTTTGCCTCAATCAAGTCAAGTGTTTCTTCATCTCTTGCTTGCACCGTGTGGTAGTGATAGCCCGATGTTACATTTTTAAGTAGGCTTGATTTACCCGATGAAATATCGGCAAGGAACGATTTTATATCAGCCCTCGAATGTAAATTCATAGGCGCATGCACCTCACCGTAACTGCGGTGATAGATGAAAACATCAACACATGCCCCACCCATATCAACAAAAACATTGAGTTCTTTTTCAGTGTCTTCGTCAGAGTGATAAACTTTGAAAACTCTTTCACAAACATTCGCTTTATTAAGCACATATCCCCTCGCAAGTGCGGTAATATCATATCCCGACGCACGAAGTATCGCCACATCTCCGACAATAACCTGACGGCTAACGCCAAACTCTTTTGCAAGTGTGGTTGCGGAAATTTGCGCTGTCGCTCCCTCTAAACGAGCGAGAATTTGATTTCTTCTTTCTTCTCCTGTCATATGCACCTCTTATATTGCGTGTAGATTTTTAAGGGAAAGGTCAAGAATAGGTGCGGAGTGAGTTAGCGCACCGCTTGAAACAAAATCAACTCCAAGGTCAGTCAAGCGAGAAATGTTTTCCTTTGTAACATTACCCGAAACTTCAACCTCGGCTCTACCGTTTATAAACTCTATTGAGCGTTTCATTTCATCGTGGCTCATATTGTCAAGCATAATAATATCAGCCCCCGCCTCAACGGCCTCAACTACCATATCGTAGTTTTCAACTTCAATCTCAATCTTACGCACGAAAGGAGCATACTCCTTCGCCATAAGCACCGCATTTCTAACACTTCCTGCCGCACCTATGTGGTTATCTTTGAGAAGGACACCGTCAGTTAAGTTGTAACGGTGATTTGTGCCACCACCGACACGCACCGCATATTTTTCAAAAATACGGTTGTTTGGACTTGTCTTTCTCGTATCAAGAAGTTTCGTTTTTGTTTCTGCAAGAAGTGACGCAACTGAGCGAGTGTATGTCGCAATACCGCTCATTCTTTGCATATAGTTAAGGGCAGTGCGCTCACCGGAAAGAAGCACACGGATATCTCCACGCACCTTGGCAAGA
Organism: Eubacteriales bacterium; assembly: GCA_045578005.1. GTDB lineage: Bacteria > Bacillota > Clostridia > Oscillospirales > CAG-272 > RGIG2000. The sequence continues at coordinate 13,131 of JAZNJK010000134.1, forward strand.
AGTTGTCCTTTCTTAATTTCATCACCGTCATTTGCGAAAATTTCAAATTCGGTATTCGCATCAAGAAGAGTAAATACTCTTGTGAAAACTTGCATACCGCAAAGCACACCATCTTCCTTGCATATTAGGTCAACCTCACCCTTAACACAAGATGGCATTACGCTATTTGTAGATACATCTTCGCTTGTAATATCCTCTCTTAATGCGCTCAAAATAAGTGGGTCCACCTGTAATTTTAAAGTTACTTCATCAAACATTCGTCTATCTCCTTTTTTTCTTATAGTCTCACGGTCAATTTCGGTCCGTGCTATTTTCTTGTATTCGTTTTGTAATTCTTTTACATTGTATGCGCCCATGTCAATTTCGGGGAAAACCGACACATCATCGCCCGTTTTCGCAATATCATTTGCCGACCTTGATGCGAAAACAAGTGCTTCAAGTAGCGAATTGCTCGCAAGCCTGTTTTTACCGTGGACACCGTTGCACGATGTTTCGCCAACCGCATAAAGATGCTCCATTGATGTTTTAGAATTCTCATCAACAAAAATTCCACCCATAAAATAGTGTTGTGCAGGGACAACGGGAATACACTCTTTAAACACATCATATCCCGCCTCGGCACACCGCTTGATAATGTTAGGGAAGTGTGAGCGCAACTCGTCTTCGGGAATGGTGCGTAGGTCTTCCCACACAAACTCCGTGCCATCAATCTTCATTTGCTTATGAATTGCCTCACTCACTTTGTCACGGGGGAGAAGTTCGTTTACAAACCTATTCATATTCTTGTCGTAAAGCACCGCACCCTCACCGCGCACACTCTCGGAAATAAGGAAACTGCGTCCCTTTTGCCCTTTCACATAGAGCGTAGTTGGGTGAATTTGCACATAACTTATATCTTTTAGTTTTACTTTGTGCTTTATCGCAATAGCAAGCGCATCACCTGTCAAAAGGTCAAAGTTTGTTGAATGTTCGTAAAGACCGCCAACACCGCCCGTTGCAAGCACCGTATCCTTTGCGTAAATCGGCTCAACACCGCCCTTACTTGATACAACACCACCAACGCACTTGCCCTCGTGTTCAATTATGTCAATAAGTGTCGTGTCCTCAAACACCTTAACATTGTCAAGCGATAAAACCGCCTCAATCAGTTTTTCGGTAATCTCTTTACCCGTAACATCGGCATGGTAGAGAATACGAGGTGAAGAGTGTGCGCCCTCTTTCGTATAGGCAAGATTGCCTGACTCGTCACGGTTGAAACGCACACCGTAGGAAATAAGGTCGTTTGTAACCGCACCCGCACCCTCAATCATAAGTTTGACACTTTCTTTGTTGTTTTCGTAGTGACCTGCACGCATAGTGTCTTCAAAAAACGCATCAAAGTCGCTATTATCTCGTAGTGTGCAAATTCCGCCTTGCGCAAGATATGAGTCGCACTCACGCATCTTGCCCTTGCAAATCAACACGATTTTTTTGTCCCTCGGCAGTTTGAGAGCGCAGTAAAGCCCCGAAACGCCCGAGCCGACTATCAATACATCTGCTTTCATAATTAACCTTCTTTTCAAAAGACTTAAATATTAAGAATAAAAACAGCAAACGCTCGTTTTCGTTCAACGCATTTTAACACAAAAAAACCAATCTGTCAAGACATATGTAAAATTAAATGACAACTTTTTTCAAAATATGTATTGACATAGCGCCGAACATATAGTAAAATAGGGTAAAATTTTCAAACGGAGGGGCAAAATGCTCACAACAAAACAACTTCAAGAGGAAATTATCCGCCTTAAAAAAGAAAAGGATGTGTGCATTCTCGCTCACGCCTATCAAACTCACGATATTATAGAAATTGCCGATTTCGTTGGCGATTCCTTTGGGCTTAGCCAAAAGGCACAAAATGCCCCACAAAAGAATATTTTGATGTGCGGTGTTCGTTTTATGGCGGAAACGGCAAAAATCCTCTCCCCCGAAAAAAGAGTCTTTCTTTCACATCCCGAGGCAACTTGTCCAATGGCGGAACAACTCACTCTTGATGAACTTGCAAAACTCCGTGAACAGTTCCCCGATTACGCAGTTGTCGCATACATAAACACCACATCTAAACTAAAATCCCTTTGTGATGTGTGTGTAACTTCCGCATCTGCTTACAAAATTGTCAAAGCGCTTCCGCAAAAAAATATCATCTTTATCCCTGACTGTAACCTTGGTGCTTGGATTGCCGAAAAAATCCCCGAAAAGAACTTTGTGTTCATTAAAGGCGGTTGCCCTATCCATACAAGAATTACAGTAGATGATGTTATTCACGCAAGGGCGCAACATCCAAACGCAAAACTCCTCGTTCACCCCGAATGTATTGCCGAGGTGACAAAGCGCTCCGATTTTGCAGGTAGCACCACCGCAATTATGGACTATGTGAAAAATAGCGACAATAGAGAATTCATTATAGGAACGGATAATGCGATAGTTTCGCATCTTCAATTCGAATACCCCGAAAAGCGCTTTTATGAACTTTCGAAAATTTGCGTGTGCCACGATATGCGCCTAACCACCCTTGTAAATGTCTACGACTGTCTAATGGGTGACGGCGGTGAGGAAATCACCCTCGATAGCGCCACAAGCGACGGTGCAAAGCGTTGCATCGACGCAATGCTCTCCTACGGCGGATGAGCATCCGCAGGCAAATTCCGCCCCCGTGTAGTTGGGATTGTTTCTATACACCCCGAGCAATTTTCTATATTTAACTAATATAAAAAACAGGCGAGAGCCTGTTTTTTGCTTAATGTTGACTTTTCACTTGCAATATGATAAAATGATATAAACAAAAGTGAGGGGGATTTTATGAAGAAACTACTTCTTTTTTTGAGCATTATAATTTTGTCACTCGTTTTATTTAGTTGTGGCAACAAAGTAGAACTTATGGACTACAAAATAGTCATTCCGCAAAATGCCAACATAAGCACTAAATACGCAAGCGAGATTTTTGCCGACATCGTTGAGGAAAAATCGGGAATTCGCCTCGAAATCGTGACCGATGAAGCCCCCGAAACAAAGTGCGAATTTCTAATCGGTGAAACAAACCGAAAACAGTCAAAAACCGACACTTCCCCCGAGGGGAATGAGTATTTTCTTTTCAAAAAGGACAAAAAAATCGTGATGAAGGCAAGCGGAATTTACATAGGCGCGCCACTTAGCGAGTTTGTCAATAAATACGCAAGAATGAACGAAAATGGTGAGTGTAAAATAGGCGATGTCCCCAAAAAGCCAACCGTTTTGACATTCGAGTTTTCAGCCGACTATGAAAATGTTATTTTTATGATAGGTGACGGAATGGGCGAAAACCATATTGCAATGGCGGAGCAAAACGGAATGGGCACATTCATTCCAAGAGCATATCCTGTAATTGGCACAGTGAAAACCCGTTCACAGTCCGAAATTGACAAAACCGCCACCGCCACCGACAGTTCGGCAAGTGCAACCGCAATGGCAACAGGCTATAAGACCTTGAACGGATATGTAGGAGTTGACAAAAACGGCAACCCCGTGCAAAATGTTAGGGAACTTGCATTTAGCATAGGCGCAAAAACTGCCGTTGTCACAACCGACCTTATAACAGGCGGAACGCCAAGCGCATATCTTTGCCATAATGCGTCAAGAGAAAACTCCGGTGAACTTGAAGAAGAAATAAACAAGGTTGTCACCGAGGGCAAAATTGACTATATGGCGGGGGAAGTGGCTGATAATCTTACAAATTCCACAAAAGAAGCGCTTAAAACCGTGTCGAAAAAAGGTTCTCAATTCTTCATAATGATTGAGGAAGGGCAAATTGATAAAGCGTCACACGATAAGGATGAGGACAAAGCGATAGAGTATGTAAAAAGATATAACGATGCAATAGCCTACGCAACACAGTTCGTTATCTTCCACCCAAAAACCGCCCTTGTCGTTACCGCTGACCACGAAACAGGAAAACTCACTAAATCAAACGGCGCACCGCTTGGATATTTCTTCCTTGCGTATAACCATACAAACAAAGATGTGCCTGTTTTCCAATTTGGTGCAGGTGTCCTTGATGCAAACGAAAAAATAATAGAAAATACCGACCTTGCAAAGTTTTGTGCGAGGGCATATTCCACAAATCCATTCGGTCAAACCGAACCAATGCCTGACGGGAATGGGAGAATAAATGAAAAACATAACTAAAATAGTAACATTAATACTTGTTCTAATCGCACTCTTTATAATCACCTCGTGCGGACACGAGCATACCGAGCAAATCGTCCCCGAAATTTTGCCAACTTGCACACAGGGTGGCTTTTCTGAGGGTAAACAATGTGCGGAGTGCAAGGAAATTATAGTAGCACCAACTCAAATTTCGGCAAAAGGTCACACCGAAATTGCTCTTCCAAATCAAGCACCAACTTGCACCGAGGAAGGATATGAAAACGGCAAAGTATGTTCCGTTTGTAATGTTATCTTGACCGACCCGACACCCGTTTCCCCAAGACACACTGAGGAAATAATTCCAAAAGTCGAGCCCGATATTAACACAACAGGATTTAGCGCAGGAGTAAGATGCTCGGTATGTGAGGAAACACTCGTATTCCCCGAGGAAATTACCTTACTTGAAATGGAAATTGATGAAACCGCATCGGAAAAGGGAAAACTTGTCGCAACAATCACACTTAACAAACTAAATGGCGAATTTTCCATCTATTATGGCGACAAAAACAGGGAGCAACTCACACACTTTAACGCCCTTGCGAAGAAAGATGTTACCGCATCAAATAACGAGGTCACATTTGAAAATCTCATCTTGCCAAGCGAGTGTGAATATATAATCGCAAATGACGGCTCGGACTACAACTATTTTGTAAAAATCCCCGAAAAATACACACAGGGTAAGGCACAATACACATTTGGCTCACTCTCCGATGTCCATGTAAACGATGGAAAATACCTTGACGGTGCGCTTGATTTCTTTGACGGTTATGAAAAAATCGACTTTGTCGCAATTTCGGGCGATATTTCCGACGGTGCAAAGACTGATATGCAATGGTTTAACGACACAATAAAAGATAGAGAATATAAAGTCTACACAACAACAGGAAACCACGATGCCCCCTCGGTTGAAAACGGACTTTGGCTCGAATATATAAACACATCAATCAAGACCGATAGCGAGGTTGCTCAAATAGGCAAAAACGGAATGGATTTTGTCTACATTCCCGAAAAAAATGACGACTGTGTGTTTGTATTCTTCTGTCAAACCTCTTGGTCATACCCCAAAAACCCCACAGGCGAGGAGTATTCGCTCGTCACCGCGGAGCAACTAACTTGGCTTGAAGAAGTGCTTGAAAAGTATAAGGATAAGACCGTCCTTTTATACTTCCACACCTTTTTGTCAGGACCGACAGGCTCTCAAACCGACGCAGTTGGCAACCTCAAAAATCCAGGCGGTTATGCTTATGACCTTCCATATACCGCAGGCACAGCCGATGAACCAATATTCCGCAATTTGATGAAAAAGTATAAAAATGTCGTATATTTCAGCGGACATTCTCACTGGATGTTTGAACTTGAAAAATATAACGAAAACCTAAATGTGTCAAATTTCGACGGTGAATATTGCTATATGGTCCATAACCCAAGCGTCTGCACTCCAAGATGGATAGGACAAAACGACTCCTATCGCTCAAATAAAAAAGGACTCAACTCCGAGGGCTGGATAGTTGAAATGCACGAGGACTCCCTCATTCTAATCCCCGTTGACTTCATTTCCAAAACCTTCTATACTGAGTATATGAAAACTATTCCACTAAACTAAAAAAAGCCCGAAAGGGCTTTTTTGGTTGGTAAAAGTTAATCGTAAAAACTGTCGTCTTTATCCCACGCAGGAGTGCAAAGGACAATAACCTCGGATTTTTCGCTCTTGCCAATAACAAAATGCTTCTCGCTTGGCTCAATAAGGGCGCAATCTCCCGTTTGTAGCGTATAGTTGACCCCGTCAACGCAAAGTTCAATAGCCCCACTGACAACGCAGTATAATTCATCACTTATCTTGTGGTAATGGCACTTATCAACAAATCCACTATCAACACAAATTTTGGTAATACTAAGTTTGTCGTAAACACCGAGATTTTTTGCTTTGCCTATCTTTTCTTGAATTAAAATTCCGTCTTGAAGATAGGAATTATTTTCTAAATTAGATTTAATAATCATATTCTACTCCAATATAGTTAAATGCTTTAAACATGTCATGCATTGAGTTGCAATTTTGCACTCTCCACTATCGGGGCATGTGCTAACATGCGGTAGTTCTTGTAGTTTCATAGGACAGGACCAAATTTTTCCGCACGCATCAATAAAAGCAGAGCATAACTCCCTTGATTTTTTAATAAAGCACCCTTCATTTTTAAGGCAAAATTCAATCAACCTTGAATGAGATATTGCATAGCGTGAGTCAAAAAGTTCCCTTTCCTTGTCTAAAATCTTGCAAATATCAGAAAAATCATCATATCTAAGGCAAAGAGCGTTATAATGCTCGTGCCAAGGCTCAATACTAACAGGCTGACAACTCACCTCATCAACTCCAATGCTTTTAGCCCACTCTAAAAGTGCGCCTATGTGTGGCAAATTCACTCTTGAAATCACACAATGAATTCGTATTTTCGTGCCAATTCCGTTTTCTCTCTTGAAATTGATAAGTTCACAAATACCCGCCATAACCTCGCTTGTGCGACCTCGCAAAAAGTCGTTAATTTGCTCCTCTACGGAGTCGAGCGAAACCGCAACGGAGTAAATCCTGTATCGTGAAATGAGATGTTTAATGTTATCGGGTCCACCTATGAGATTTGTCGTGATGAAAATTTTTTTGTTCGCAAGTCTACTTACAATATGCTCTAAATATGGACTTAGTGTAGGTTCGCCACCGGTAAGATGCACATTTGTTATCTCGCTGTCGTTTATTTCGCAAGTAAGGGCATCAATCCTTGATAGCGAGGCACTTCCTATCTTTGTCCTGTTAGAGTAGCAGTATTTACAGGCAAGAGAACACTTCGACTCTATTTCCCAAGTGATATGGAATTTGCTCTTGTCATTTGTGTCGTCAAGGAAAACTTTACTTTGGCTACTTGTCCCCTCTAAAATATACATACTTCCCCCATTAGTTATATATACATCTTATTATGTCGGCAGTGTTGCCACTTGGAGAAATGTCCGCGTCCATTTCGAAAATTTCTTTGCTTGAATAAAATTCAGGCCACGGATAATTGCTCTTGGTTTTGTAGTCGGTTATGTCGTCAGCGTTCAATAAATAGCAAAGATTACAACACTTTTTACGACCCTTTATCGTGTCATAGATATAGAACGGACCTGTGTCGTCTCTAATCCTGTCATACTTGTTGTTTGCGGAATGATGTGATAAATCAAAACTCCATTTCAAATCATCATATAGTTCGAGGGCTATATCGCCAATAAGATGTGTTGGTATTTCGTCAAACTTAACATCACGGCTCGGCACATTAAATCTGCTTGTCAATCTATCGTAAACAAGGAGTAACTCGCCCTTTTCGTTGCGGATAAACAAATGCACCTTATAACTCACTCTCGGTTTTCTAAACACTATCAAAAGCACTGAGAGGGTAATAATTACAGTAGCGATAATGGTAGGAATAATAATCATTTGATATCACCCCCATCAAGTTCACTTAAAATGAATTTATAGCGCGCAAAAATATCACTAAAAAGCCCCTTGTCATTCGGCATTTTAGAAAGTTCATCAACACTTTTGAAACTTGCCTCGCCCGTTAGAGAGAGCGTGTTATCAACTCGAATCGCATAAACAAACGCATAGTGGAGTTTGACATGCTTTTCGTGTTTGGTTACAAACTCAATTTGAGCATCGCTTGGGCACATCTTGCTTGGAACTTGTCCGTTGCGGAAACAAATATTTGTGAAATCGTCCGCATTAAGCCCAACCTGTTCTTTCATAAAACTGTTTACTGCTTCGTTTGGCGTTAAATTACTTGGAATAATACCGCAAGGAATCATAAGGCGGTCGTGATATTTGTTGTGAATTGTAAGCAATCTTTTGTCGTTGTCAAGCGCAAAAATCAAAATCGCATACTTTACACGGTGCATTCTTTGTTGATACTGTATCCATGTGATAATCAAAAGACCGGAAACGAGCAAAACGATAGACGCGGTGTATGTAATTATTTGAGCATTCTTTGCATAAACATCGGCAAAGGAGTAAAGATAAGGCAAAAACGCACCGATAAGTATGGAAGCGCCTGCCAAAATATAATGCTTAATCTTATCAATCATCTATATCGTTCATCTCCTGTATAAAATTTTCGAGAAATAATTTTAAAAACTCATTTCTTGGCTTGGCAAGTTCCTTTGCCTCGGCAGTGTTTAATATATCGTAAATAAGCAGTAATTTTTCGTAGAAGTGACTAAGTGTGTCAGCACCCATGCCATCACGGGAGTATAATGGTCGTCCCTTGCTTCCCCCGTAGGCAAATGCTCTTGCTACACCGATAGCACCAAGCGCGTCAATTCGGTCAGCATCTTGAACGATTTTCACCTCTATTGAGACCCCGTCGCAAAGTGTGGGGTGCTTCCTGTATGATATTAAGGAAATCGCCTCTATAACGAAATCGACCTCGTCACTTGAAATCGAAAGGTTAAGTAGTATTTCTCTCGTTTTTTCAACTTGGCTAACGGGGAACAGTTTGTCATCATTCATCTCGTGGAGTAGAGCAATTAGCGTAGCAAGGCTACTGTTTGCGCATGGTATTTTCTCACATAACTGCTTTGTCAAGCCGACAACCCTTAATATGTGGTCAAAATCATGTGCCGAGTCCGCGTTTAGTATAGCGTTCCTTACATAATCGGACACAATTTGCCAAGATCTATTGTCAAGTTCAAATCCCATATTTTTCCCTCTCAAATCTCACAATCGCGCCTGTGTGGAAAGTGCGCCTTTTAATCATTGTATCATAAAATATTTAACTATGCAACATTTTTAGTTAAAATACAGTCCTCAATCACTTATCCACCATAAAAGCCAACCACATTGCGACAGTAAAAACTTCACTAACATAAAAAGAGAGAACATTTCGGATATTAACCGATATGTTCTCTTTTGTTATTTTGTAGTTATTTTATAGTTATTTTGATGTCACCTGTGTCGGTAGTTAGTTCGCACTTGCCACCGCTTGTGAGTTTTGGAATGTCAACTTTGCCCGTATCGGTAGATGCGAAAATTATCTTGTCAGTAAGGAAACTGCCTTCAATATCGCCCGTGTCGGTTGTGACAAAAACTTCGTTTGCATCACACGAGTCAAAATAAACATCGCCCGTGCTACGCTCAATTGAGAATGTTTCACTCGCAATAACACCATTTAGGTCAATATCTCCCGTGTTGCCAACCGAGGTTAGATTTTTGCAAGAGGCATTATTTAAATTGACATTTCCCGTTGAAACGGTAATGCTAATATCACCATCACAACGAGTGTCCGAAACACTAATATCTCCCGTCGACACCGCAAGGGAAAGAGCGCCAAGTGATGATGATTTAACCTCAATATCTCCTGTCGAAGTGGTAATTTTCGCATCTTGGCTAACCGAGGCAAAAAACGATACATCACCCGTGCTTTGCGCAATTTCAACACTGCTAAAACTAAAATCTTTCGGAATATGTGTGCCCGATGTGCTTGATTCTATTTTCAATGTGCCATATTCACCCAAGGGCAAGTAAAGTGATATTTTCGAAGAGCCAAAATCAAATAAACGCTGATACCACTTTCGTGTGTCGTTAAGGGAAATTTTAAGTTCACCGTCACTTACCGAAACTTCGTATGTTAAATTTGACTTTTCGGTTAGAACCACTTTGCAAGTGTCCGACGGAATAAATTCTATATCGGCAGTCTTTCCTGTAATGCTTATGTTCTCAAACGAGTCATTTATCATGTGTTCCTTGTCGTCACCCTTTTTGCATGACGAAAACGAGAAAATTGTCAAAAGCATAAAAATCAATACTCCTATTTTCAAAATCGTGCTTTTTCTCATGAAAACCTCCTAAAAACAGGTTATATCTATATTCTACCATATATATCCCAAAAAGTCAAACAAAAAATAGGCGAGAACCCCTCGCCTATTTCAATGTCAAAATGAAAAGTAGAATTAACAGTCATTTCGTAGGAATATTTGCTTTGTCAACGATTGAAAATTCAAACATATCCCCACCGCCATCGGTAGGAGTAATGAACCGAACGGAACTTTGGGTTTCAAGAGCAAATGAAGACTGTTCAAGTTCCCACCGTTTAGATTCGTCATCATTTATCTTATCCAACGGTTGAGAAAACGAAATAGTTATTTCATCTTTTGTTATTTTAGTAATAGTAAAATCGACTTTATAAGAGGGATTTGCCTTTCCGTTTGGCAAAGCGTGTGTCGCGCCTTTTTCGATGTGCTCAAAGTATAAATCGTATTTTTCGTCTGTGTTAAAACCGCTTATGTGCGCCACACTTACCTTGATTGCTTTGTCAGCATAATATTTTTCGTTTGCGTTACAAGAGGTAAGTGTTGAAATAACCGTAAAAAGGGTTAAAACAATTGCGAGTATCTTTTTCATTTTCTCACTCCTTTCCTAAGTTGTTTTCATAATCGTATTTGTCCGCCAAATTGAAAACATAATCACTTCTATTTTCTAAATTCCACTTCATAAGTTGCTCTTTCGTTGCGAAAATGTAGAGCGTGCCGTTTCTATAATCTCGATTTAGGGTTTTGTCGAGAACGGATTGATTTGCGCTGTCTCCATTTTTAGTAGTCATTGTGATGGCTATAAATTTATCTTTGGGACAAGAGAGTAATGTTTCGTATAGAGCGACATCTACGAAAAAACCGTTCCATTCTTGATATGGATATGGCGAAGTGCTTCCTGCCGAGCCTATTTGCTCGTTCCAAATGATTTCGTCAATATCAGTCGGCAAGACCTTGTCAACAATTGTGCCACCGTCACCACCATCAGGTGGGTCGATTGGAGCGGGAGATAAAAGGACACCTACGCCAATCGTCACAAAGAGGCAAAGGCACGCGACGAAAGTTCCCCATTTTGTCAGTGAACTTTTGACTCGTCGGTTTTCTTGACTCGGCATAGCGCTTAATATGAATTGCGAATCTAATCCGTTCATTGCATCAAATAAAATTTTGCTTGTCATATGATAAAACCTTCCTTTTCTAAAAAAGTTTTGAGTTTTTTTCGTGTGCGAAGAAGGAGAACGGTTACGGAACTTTCTTTCATAAAATATTCTTTTGAAATTTCGGAAATAGAACTCGCATACCAGTAGCGTTTGACAAATATGCGCTGAGCCTTTTCAGGCAGAGCAGAAACGAAGCGATTTAGAGCATCTTTTAACGCAACGGTATCAACGATATCATCTGAACTTTCATCGGAAATACATTCGCTGAGTTCGTCAAGGCAAAGGGATACTTGTCCCTTTCGTTTTTGCGTATTTTGAGCGTTGTATCTATTTAAAGAAAGCCTACGGCAAATTGTTCCCACATATGCCTTTAAGGACTCTGGACGGTTGGGCGGAATTGTATTCCAAGTTGTTAAATAAGAATCGTTTACGATTTCTTTGGCATCTTCGTCGTTTTGTAATATGTTATATGCAATGTAGTGACAGTATCTGCCGTATTTCTTATCCGTTTCCGAAATGGCGGATTCGGAGCGTTCTAAATACAAATCTATTATTTGCTTGTCGTCCATACCCTTACTCCTTTCGTGTTTTTTGAAAGCCTTCACCCTAATAGACAGGAAAAACGATGTCAATACTACAAGTTTTTTATAATTTTTTGATAAAAATTTGGCGGAGCGATTGCTCCGCCAAAATTTATAACTGTATTTCGATGAAATTAAACCCACACACCGCCGTAGCGGACTCGGATTTAATTGCACTTACCCGAAGCAACTGCTGTTTAAGAATAATTAAAAGTAATCTCATTAAGACAAATATTAATATTCTCAAAGATGTTAAGGCAAATATGTTTAGAAAAACAACCGAGAAAAATCACAGGAGCATTTAGAAAGCACTCAAACAACAATACCAATATAGATAATAGCCATATAGAAAAAAGTGTCAAAAAGCATTACCCTTGTTACCCTCTTACGAACTTACTCCGAAGACAATTGGTACAATCGAGTGGGAATGATTTAATTGTTTCAAGAAAAAGAAAAAGCCTCGTAGAATTTAATCTACAAGGCTATATTTTCATTTTTCGCAAGAATACGCAAAATTGTTCTCTAAGAACATTTGTGTGTGTTCTGAAACATAGTTACCTTGTATGGTTGTATTATAGCACAAAACTTAAAGTAAGTCAACTTCAATATAGATATATTACTGACATGAAGATAGCTTTTTTAGTAAATTTCCAATGGTTTTGTTTATTGTCATATTGTAATAAACGCCTTCTTCAAAGCAGAAGGTGTTTTCACAGGAAACGAACCATAAAAGTGCAAAAATTTCAAAGTTTGACAAGCAATTTATCAAATCACCACTTGCAATTTGAGTAATGATGCCGTATACACCACCGTCAAGCCCAAGCCTTGCTTTGATTTCCTTAACAATCTCGACAGGAGAAGGTGTATTGCCATTGTCAAGACCTTCACTAACTTCTATTATATTATTTAGAAATTCGTTCATTATTTCATCGTTTACGCTTGATTCATCAACACCCAAAAAATAGTCAACATATTTACTGTTTGTTATCTTAGAAAAATCCATAATTTCTCACTTTCTTAAATTTGTGTTTTAATCCTGTTCTAAAATTCTATCACATAATCCTCAAAAAGTCAATAAAAAATAGGCGAGAACCCTCGCCTAATTTCGTATTTATAAAAGAAAATATTAAAATCAGTAACATTTAAAAAGTTGAAGATTTTTTCTTTAAATTGTTTTATCGTGATGATAATACCATCCTAATTTTACTCTAACTTTTTTTGCTAACTTTTTGATCTTTTTTATAAATTTTGATTTTTTCTTCACTTGACTTTTTGCTTGCTCAACGTTATCTTTCAAAAACTCGTTCAAGCTTGGCAACTTATTTAAAAATTGTCTCGCTACACTCTCGTTTGTGTCAGGGTCAACGGAATATACGATTCCTTTTTTTATACGAATATTAGAAAATGAGTTTTGTATATAGATAATTTCATTTTGAGGGTTGTAACTTTTTAAAATGCTTTCAATTTTTTCGTGTTCCTTATTTATAAAATTAAAATCCTTCAATGTTACATACCGAACAAATAGAGTAGGCTCTTTTATGTCTTTGTAGAATCTATTTATCCTTCGTGTGTATTTTGAACTGAATGAGTCAAATTGTTCATGTAAGGATTTGTAGGCTGAAAAGTCGTGATAAAAGTCAATGTTGTACAATACGTTTTTATAGTAATCAGGGTGATTCTTTAGTTGGTAAAATTGCTCATAATCTAAAAATTTTTCAAAATTTTCAACGATTAATTTTATAACCACTTCTAATGAATCAGTAATTAGCCAATCAAAAGGATAACTGAATTTTCGTAGCCCTATGCGTTCAAACTCCATAGCTGGAGAACAAAAGAATCCTAAAGAAATTACATTTGTAAACTTTTTCATGAATTTCTCCTTTTATAGATTCCGTATAGTAAGACTTGCATGACATTTTTGAGAAAAATTATTCCCACTCAATAGTTCCAACAGGTTTTGGAGTGAGGTCGTAGAGAACACGGTTGATGCCTTCAACCTCGGTAACGATACGGTTAGTAACCTTATGAAGAACTGCGTAAGGGATTTCTTCGATAGTTGCGCTCATAGCATCGGTAGTGTTTACCGCACGAATGATTGCAGGCCAACCCTCGTATCTTGACTCGTTCTTAACGCCAACACTCTTAATGTCGGGAACAACGATGAAATATTGCCATACCTTTTCGCTAAGACCATTTTTGTCAAATTCATCACGGAGAATTGCGTCTGCCTCGCGAAGAGCATTAAGTCTATCTCTTGTGATAGCGCCAAGGCATCTAACACCAAGACCAGGTCCTGGGAATGGTTGACGGTAAACCATTGCGTGTGGAAGACCAAGCGCCTCGCCAACAACTCTAACTTCATCTTTGAAGAGAAGTTTAATTGGCTCAACAAGTTCAAATTGAAGGTCCTCGGGAAGTCCGCCAACATTGTGGTGGGACTTAACTGCTTGCTTGCCCTCGGCTTGCTTGAAACTTTCAAGAATGTCGGGATAAATTGTGCCTTGTGCGAGGAATTCAACTCCTTCAAGTTTTCTTGCCTCATCAGCAAAAACATTTATAAATTCAGCACCGATAATCTTTCTCTTCTTTTCAGGGTCACTAACACCTGCCAAAAGGTCAAGAAAACGGTCGGTTGCGTCAACATAAATAAGGTTAGCATCAAGTTCCTTGCCGAAAACCTCAATAACTTGCTCACTCTCGTTCTTTCTCATAAGTCCATGGTTTACATGCACACAGTAGAGTTGCTTTCCAATAGCCTTGATAAGAAGTGCCGCTACAACGCTTGAATCAACTCCGCCCGAAAGAGCAAGAAGAACTTTCTTATCACCAACCTGCTCACGCACGAGTTTAATTTGCTCGTCAATAAATGCGTTTGCAAGGTCGAAATTATCAATGCGTTTCATTGACTCGGGTCTAACATTTGAATCCATAATATTATCCTCCCAACATTATAAAAAAGGTTGAATTTTGAATAAAAATATTTTATCACAAGGATTTTTAAATATCAATAGAATTTTACAAAAAAATTCAAAAAATATAATTTTTTTATTTCTCTTGACAAAGTCACAAATTTAGAATATAATTCTAATATAAACGAATAAAAATCTTCAGGGCAGGGTGAAATTCCCGATCGGCGGTAAAGTCCGCAAGCGAAAGCAGATTTGGTTAAATTCCAAAACCGGCAGTAAAGTCTGAATGGAAGAGGATTTGTGTCTTTTTGTCCTATTTCGCCCTGATGGGCGATTTTTTGTTTTTTGGAGGAAGAATGAATAAAGATAGAAACAAAACAAGAAGGCTCGTTTTAATAGGCGTTATGTCCGCCCTCGCCTTCGCCTTTACCTGTATAGGTAACCTAATCCCCATAAAAGTCGTGGGATTTCTCGACTACGACCCAAAGGATATAATAATAGTAATAGCAGGATTTATATCAGGACCGATTAGCGCCCTTGCCATCACCCTTGTAACTGCGACAATCGAGGCGGTCACAATTAGCCAAACAGGACCTATCGGCTTTGCGATGAATATAATTTCAACATCATTTTTCGTCGTTCCGTCGATTATGATTTATCAAAAAAAGAGAACACTTTTCGGTGCAATCATCGGTCTTTTGGTTGGCGTTTTGTCAATGTGTGGCGCTATGATGCTTTGGAACTATCTCATAACCCCTCTTTATATGGCGGGAGTTACAAGAGAGGCGGTTGCCAAAATGCTCCCAACAGTCTTTCTTCCTTTCAATTTCATAAAGGGCTGTGCCAACGCATCACTTGCTATGCTACTGTATAAACCGCTTGTCAATGCGCTCCGTAGAGCAAAAATGCTCGATGCGGTAGAAAACCCAAATAAACGCTCCGAGCGTAAAATCTTGCTCGTTCTTGTTTCGGTAGCGGTGTTTATTGCGTGCGCCCTTGGATTTCTCATCATGGGAGGCGTGATATGAAAATAAGTGAATTTAAAACCCGAGAGGGAATAAATGCCGTTTATATATGCGACCTTGATGAGCCGTTTAGCATCTTCAAAAGTTTTGATTGCGGACAATGTTTCCGCTTTGACCCCGTGTCGCATTTCGGCAATAAAATCGAGTTTGGCGGTGTCGCATTTTCAAGATATGTTGTCTTTGCGCAAAACTGCGAAAAAGAGATAATCATATACAACTCAACCCTTGACGATTACGAAAAAATATGGCGCACCTACCTATGCCTTGATGACAGTTATACCAAGCGCAACCAAACAATTTTGAACTCGTGCAACACCGACCATATGAAAAAAGTAATCGAATATGGAAACGGAATAAAAATCCTTCGCCAAGATGCGTGGGAGTGTCTAATATCCTTTATCATATCCCAAAATAACAACATTCCACGAATTAAAAAGATAATTTTGGCAATTTGCGAAAAATACGGTGAGAAAATCTCATTTTTGGATAAAGAATACTATTCTTTCCCGACACCCGAGGCGCTGTCAAGTGTTAGCGAAAGCGACTTTTTCGCCCTCAAAACGGGATTTCGTGCCAAATATCTTGCAAATGCGGTTAGCCTTGTATCAAACGGAGAAATCGACCTTGTCGCCCCAAACTCCCTCGACCTTGACAGTGCGATAAAATACCTGTCAAAAATAAAGGGCGTTGGACTAAAAGTCGCATCGTGTATTCTTCTTTTCGGTTACGCAAAGACCGAGTCGTTCCCGATAGATGTTCATATAAAACGCACACTTGATACATATTTCCCAGACGGAATAGACCTTGCCCCCCTTGGCGAAGAGGCAGGAATAGTCCAACAATACCTATTTTACTACGAAAAATACAGTCAAAACTCTTGACTATTTCCAAAAAGTGGAGTAAAATGTTAGTGTAAGCAATTACAAAACGAATTATTAATAAAGAAAAGGAAAAAGACAATGAAAACAGTATGCTTTGGCGAAATAATGCTAAGACTTAATCCGGCAGGATACACAAGATTTATCCAAACCGATACCTTTGGCGCAACCTATGGCGGTGGAGAGGCAAATGTTGCCGTATCCCTTGCTAACTACGGTATTGACGCTTCATATGTAACTAAACTTCCAAAACACGAAATAGGACAAAGTGCAGTAAACTCACTCCGTAGATACGGTGTTGATACAAGCGACATCGTTCGTGGCGGTGAAAGAGTTGGTATTTACTACCTCGAAACAGGCGCATCACAGCGTCCATCAAAGGTAATATATGACCGTGCATATTCCGCAATTGCCCTCGCAAAGAGAAGTGATTTTGATTGGAATAAAATCCTCGACGGTGCTACATGG
>JAZNJK010000135.1:0-12497 GCA_045578005.1 Eubacteriales bacterium
GGTAAAAGGACTATCCCTTTCCAAAGCAATAGCGAATGTTATAACAAAGCCCTTCAAGCCCAAAGACAAGGTCGAAACCTCACTTATTGAACAGTATTATTACCCAAAACGCGGACCGGGACAACTTTGGGAATTTCTTGCCGAGGATATTAAAAAACTCGGTGGCAAAATCATAATGAACGAGGGAGTAAAAACGCTCACTCTTGCCCCCGACCAAAAAAGTGTAAGGAGCGTCACCACCACAAATGGCAACACCTACGAGGCGGATTATCTCTTTTCTTCAATGCCGATAAAAGACCTCGTTTGCGGAATTGAAAACGAAATCCCCGATGATGTGTTGAGAATTGCCAAAGGACTCCCATATAGAGATTACATCACTGTCGGACTTTTGGTAAATAAACTCAAACTTGAAAACAAAACTAAAATCAAAACTTTAAACGGCTGTGTCCCCGACTGTTGGATTTACATTCAGGAAAGGGAAGTAAAACTCGGTCGCCTTCAAATCTTCAATAACTGGTCACCGTATATGGTTAAAGACCCCGAAAATACCGTGTGGCTCGGTCTTGAATATTTTTGTAACGAGGGAGATGCCCTTTGGGAAATGAGCGATGATGATTTTATCGAGTTCGCAAAGGATGAACTATCAAAAATCAATGTCATTGATAAGAGCGATGTCCTCGATGCAAATAGAATAAAGGTCAAAAAGGCTTACCCCGCCTACTTCGATACATACTCGGAGTTTGATACAGTAAAAAAATATCTTGATAATATAGAAAACTTGTGGTGCATAGGTAGAAATGGACAACACCGCTACAACAATATGGACCACTCAATGTTAACTGCTATTGAGGCAGTTGACGCGGTTAAAAACGGTATAACCGATAAGAGCGCTGTTTGGAGCGTCAACACCGAAAAGGAATATCATGAAACGGCTAAAAAGTAAAATTAAGGAGTTTTTAAAAATCAAAAGCGCACGCGCACTCACAGTTTGCGTGTTGATTCTTTTGTGCGTTATCGCTATTGAACTCCTGATATCAAACACACATCTTATCTTTATAGACAAAGATGAATACGAAACTGACTTTGTCGCACTTGATAGCGACATTGACCTAAACAAAAATAAAACGACAAAGTATAAATTCAACTTTTCGTCAAGGGATGTGTTCGCACTTCGCATTTCTTCCGTGCGTGATGCAGGATTTGATGAGCCTGTTACCGTGCAAGTAAAAGCATATAGTGAAAAGCGTTCCGAAACATTGTCCGTCATGTCAACCACCTATTTAAGTGTCGGCACGGATAAACTCATTTTCCTTGATTTTAAAACAGGGGATAACACCGAAATAACAGTTGAATTTACCGACATTTGTTCTTACGGTAGAGTGACAAACATCACCGTAAACCCAACAAACAACCTCGTTCGTTTTAACTTCCTCCGTGCATTTATTATCCTCTTTATCGCTCTTGCCCTCTATCTTATTTCGTTTTTTGGACTTAATAAAGAAAATTTCAATATTTCCAAAAAGAGCCACCTTGTGTGCGCTATTGTCACAGTTTCAATGTGTGTTATCGGTGTTTTTGTGTATTGCATAGCCTTCAACGGTTTTGGCTCATATGAATACCCTCTAAACGGAAATGTAGAGCAGTTTGACCCATACACCCAACAGGTCGATGCGTTTTTGAAAGGGCAAGTCCACCTTGATTGCAAGGTCGATGAGAATATACTAAAACTTGAAAATCCATACGACCACGGTCAAAGGGAAGGGCTTAACTACCTTTGGGATAGAGCAATGTTTGACGGAAAATATTATTCCTATTTCGGTATTGCCCCAATTCTCAATGTGTATTTTCCGCATTATGCTTTGACAGGCACAATAATTTCGGGACAAAGTGTGAAACTTGTTTACACAGTCCTTGCAACTCTTTTCACCCTTGCCACCCTATACCTGTATGTGATAATTTATAAAAAGCGCGTTACCCCCTCAATGCTTTCACTCTTGTCACTTGCTCTTACAGTATGTTCGGGCATTATGCTAATGGCTCGCTCAACTGCGCACTTTTATTACATTCCCGTCATAGCAGGTATGAGTTATCTTGCACAGTTTTTATTCTTCATTTTACTTGCAATAAACTCAAAACATAAGATTTTGCGTCCAATCTTCTTTGCCATATCATCACTTTCTTACGCAATGCTTTTTCTCTCACGCGTAAATATGGCACTCCCATGTGCATTTGTCGTTTTGCCAATCATCTATTTTGGCATTGTAAAAAACACTCCAAGCATCGAAAAATGCGATGATGTATCAATAAAACGCACCGCAAAAGAGAAGATAATCGACATTTGCGCCCTCGGTGGATTCGTTGTCCTCGCAATTATCTTTACAATGATTTACAATGCTATTCGGTTTGATAGCCCGTTTGAATTCGGCACATCATATCAATTCACGGTAAGCGATGTGTCTAAAAACAAAATTGACTTTTCGTCAATCCCTCAAATGCTTTATCACACCTTTTTCCAACCCTTCAAGGCAAGCGGAAATTTTCCGTTTTTCTCACTTCAATACAGCAACACCTTCAACTACGGCGATTATGTCTATGTTGATAGCGGAATGGGACTTTTTACAATTCCACTTATGTGGTCACTCGTTTTGTCGGTTGCCGTTTTCAAAAGTAAGGAAAAGAGCGCATTT
Source organism: Eubacteriales bacterium (assembly GCA_045578005.1). Classification (GTDB taxonomy): domain Bacteria; phylum Bacillota; class Clostridia; order Oscillospirales; family CAG-272; genus RGIG2000. The sequence continues at coordinate 2,688 of JAZNJK010000135.1, forward strand.
GCCAAATCCTTGTGCGCCTGTGTCCTTGTCGGCACTCTTGCGGTTGGAATAATGAACTTCTATCTTGGCGGAGTTATCTACCGTTACACTTGCGACCTTACCTTGCTTTGTGCAATAATGAGTGTCCTTCTTATAATTTCGTTCAATGAAAAAATAGAGAATACTGAGGTAAAAAGCACAGTCCTTGTGTGCGAAAAAACGCTAATCATCGCATCGATTTTCGTTTGCGCATGTGTGCTTTGCTCACTCCATTCATATCTTAATAATATCGACTCACGAGTATTTTCGACAATTGCCGAACTCTTTGAGTAATCAAAATTTGAAAGGATCGCATCGCGGTCTTTTCTTTTTTGAAAAAATTCAAAAAATTTTCAAAATCTACTTTACAAATTAAAACTTTGTGCTAAAATATATGATGTATTTTTTTAATACATATAAAAAGGGGTAAAAACCCAAGATAAAAAGGACATTAAAATGAAACCTCAATTTTTTCAATCTCTTAAAGGTTATACAAAAAAAGACCTTTTTTCCGACCTTCTTGCAGGATTAATGGTCGCAATCATCGCCCTTCCGCTTTCAATCGCACTCGGAATACAGTCAGTTCCTGATAGCGTATCTTCAAACGGAATACAGTTCGGCATCATCACCGCAATCGTTGCAGGATTTTTTATCTCCTTCCTCGGTGGCAGTAAATTTCAAATCGGTGGACCTACCGCCGCTTTCGTCGTCATCCTTTATAGCTACCTTCTAAACCCCGAAATCGGCATTTTAGGTCTTGCCTTGTCGGGAATTTTCGCAGGAGTTATCCTAATCCTTATGGGAACATTCAAACTTGGAAATGTTATGAAGTTTTTCCCATACCCTATTACCGTTGGTTTTACCACAGGAATAGGAATTACCCTTCTTATAGGACAAATCAAGGACTTTTGCGGATTTGAGGCAACAGGAAGCGAGGCTATTGAGAAAATAATCTCTTATATTGAAAACATCACTACATTTAGCCCCCTTACATTCCTCGTTGGATGCGTAGGACTTGCGTGCGTTATCATAATCCCAAAAATCAACAAAAAAATCCCATCGGCATTTGTAGCACTTATCCTTTGCACAGCACTTACATTCCTTATAAACGCAATTTCACCAAACGCCGTAGAAACAATAGGCTCAAAATACGGTGAAATCAAAGCGGGATTTTTCCCACCGGACTTTTCAAAAATTTCGGAAATTAAATTCAGCGCCCTTATCGTTCCATCAATCGTTATCGCATTCCTTTGCGCAATAGAGAGTCTTCTTTCGGCAACCGTTGCTTGTGGAATGACAAATACAACCTTTAACCCAAATCAAGAACTTATCGGACAGGGAAGCGCAAATATCTTCTCCTCACTCCTTGGCGGACTTCCGGCAACAGGCGCAATCGCCCGCACCGCCGCAAGTATTGAAAACGGAGCAAAAAGCCCACTTAGCGGAATGTTCCACTCCGTATTCGTTCTAATCTTGTATTTCGCACTTATGAATGTTGTAAAATTTATACCCCTTGCAGTGTTTTCCGCAATCCTTATCTCCGTTGCTATAAATATGAGTAGATTTAGACTCTTCAAAAAACTTGCAATGTTCGGTGTGCGTGATGTTATAATCCTAATTATCACTTGCGCCCTTACCGTCGCATTTGATCTCACCTACGGAGTTATCGGCGGAGTTATCGTAACCTTTATCGCAAACGCAAAGAACATCAAAAAAGGTTTGAAGATTGAAAAAGTAAGCGAGGACGAGGAGCAAACAACCCTAAAAATTAGCGGAACAATCTTCTTCCTAAATGCAAACCGTCTTTGTGAGGAACTTTCATCATCGTTTGAGCAAAGTAAGGAAGTTGTAGTAGATATGACCGATATTGAGCGTATTGATGAAACCGCACTCGAAAAAATCGTAACTTTGAATAAGAGAATAAAGTCACAGGGCAAGAGCCTTGAACTCGTTAACTATAACGAAAAAATTTGTAAGCGACTTGATAAATTCTTCAAGGTTTTATAAAGGAGAAATATGCAAAATACCACCCTTTGCTATATAGAAAAAGATGGAAAATATCTAATGATTTTCCGCAATAAAAAGAAAAATGATGTAAATGAGGGCAAATACATCGGCATTGGCGGTCATTTTGAGGAAGGGGAAAGCCCTTACGACTGCGTCATTCGTGAAGTCTATGAGGAGACCGCCCTTACTTTAAAAAATCCCGTCTACCGCGGAATTGTCACATTTGCAAGTGACAGTGCCGAGAGTGAGCAAATGCACCTTTTCACCGCCCCCGAATTTTATGGTGAACTCGGTGAATGTTCCGAGGGTGAACTCAAATGGATTGATAAATCAAACCTCGAAAATATCCCAATGTGGTCAGGCGACATCTTCTTTTTAAGAATGCTTGAAACATCAAGCGACTTCTTTTCGATGAAACTTGTCTATCAAGGAAACACCTTGGTAGAATACCACCTAAACGGAGAAAAACAGCCACTCTAACAAATAAATCCTAAAAAATGACCGATTTCGGTCATTTTTTTGTTATATGTAAGAAAATTACGACTTAAACATATTGAAAAACTAAAATGTGTGTGATAAAATTATATTGTAAAAACCGAAGGAGTTTAAAATGCCTAAACAAAAAATACTTGTCAGTGCCTGTCTTCTTGGTGAAAACTGTAAATATAACGGGAAAAACAACAAAAACGACAGCATAATAGCACTTTGCGAAAAATACGACCTAATCCCCGCCTGTGCCGAGGTGCTTGGAGGTCTTTCTACCCCTCGCCCGCCGAGTGAAATTGTCGGAGATAAAGTAATAAATGTAAAAGGTGACGATGTTACCGAAAATTATCGAAATGGCGCAATGCGTGTTCTTGAAATCGCAAAAGAAAATGGTTGTAAAATAGCGATTTTGAAGGCAAACAGTCCCTCGTGTGGAAATGAAATGGTTTACGATGGCACATTTTCGGGAACACTCATTTACGGTCAAGGCATTCTTGCAAAACTCCTTGCCGATAACGAAATAACAGTATATAATGAAAAGGAAATAGATAAAATATGAAAATCATAGCAAGCGATTACGATGGAACAATAAACTGTGGCGGTGTCAGTCAAGCGGATAGAGAGGCAATTGCCAAGTTTAGAAAAGCGGGCAACAAATTTGGTGTAAATACAGGACGCGATCTTGAAATGGCAACTTGGATTTTATATGATATGAAGGTCGAAATCGACTTCTTGATTTGTTGCACAGGCGGAACAATTCTTGATGGACAGGGAAATATCATTTTTGAAAAGCGCCAAAAAATTGACCAAGCGCGTCACCTTGAAATTTTAAACGAGGCAAGAAAATATAACCTCGGCAACTTCAATATCAGTGATAGATATGTCCGTATCTATGCGGATAGGACTCAAAAAACCCCGCCCCAATTTGATCTTATAGACCAATTTTCACAAACAAATGCGTGGTTTATGGACGATGATTCGAGCAAGGCATTCCAAGAATATATTGACAAGTATCACAGTGACTATATGAAAGCCTTTCGTAACGGTGGAGCAATCGACATTCCACCTCTTGGCTCGTCAAAACCGACAGGAATTGTCGAATATGCAAATATGATTGGCGGTGTCGATGAAATTTATACCGTCGGCGACAACCTAAACGATATCCCAATGCTTGAAGCGTTTTGCAGTTTTGCCGTATCAAACGCAAGGGATGAAGTAAAGGCGATAGCGAAACACCAATGCAACCGCGTTTGCGATATGATAGAATTTATTATGGAGGAAAAATAAAATGAACGCAAGAGATCGCTTTATCGAAATCTATAAATCAAAAATCAAGAGAGATGGTGCTGAAAAACTCCTTGAATACCTAATTTCATCTGACTTCTTTACCGCCCCCGCAAGCGCAAAATACCATAGCGCATATGAAGGCGGACTTCTTGACCACTCCCTAAATGTTTACGATTGCCTTTGCGATTACCTCAATAGAGATGTTGCGAAAAATAAGTATAACCTAAACTATTCCGACGAAAGTATCGCAATAGTATCACTTCTTCACGACCTTTGTAAAGTAAATGTTTATAAAGTTAGCAAAAGAAATGTAAAAAATAAAGAAACAGGCAAATGGGAAGAGGTAGATTATTATGAACACGATGATAAACTCCCCTACGGACACGGAGAAAAAAGTGTTTATATGATTACCCCATTTATGCGCCTAACAAGAGAAGAGGCATTTGCAATCCGCTATCATATGGGATTTTCGGGCGCAAACTCCCCTATCGAAACAAATAATGTAGGCAAAGCGTTTGAAATGTTCCCACTCGCATTCGCCCTTTCCACCGCCGATATGGAGGCTACATATTACCTCGAAGGCGAGAAGAAATAATTACCATTTACCCAAAATTAAAAAATTTCAAAAAACTATTGACAACAAAGAAAAACAGTGCTAAAATGTTACCATACCTAAAACCGATGAGAAAGAGTAGTAACTTAAAGGAAGAGGTCAAAGAGAGATGCCGTTGGTGAGAGCGCATTACTGAGCCTTTTTGTGAATGGACTTTCGAGGGCAGACTGAAATTAGTAGGTCATGACGGAAACGCACCGTTACAGGCGTAGCATATTTTTGTATGTGTAAGAGATAAGGATTATTCCTTAATTTGGGTGGCACCACGATTTATTCGTCCCAAGCGTCATTTGGCGCTTGGGATTTTTATTTTAAAATTTACATTCTTGATAATAAAAGGAGAAAAAACAATGATACTAAACGGAGTAAATTTTGATACCTATTTTAGCAACTATCCCGACAAAAACGGATATTTCGGCAAATACGGTGGAGTTTATATTGATGAAAAACTCAAAAATGCAATGGCGGAGATCACCGAGGCATACTATTCAATTTGCCAATCAAGAAAGTTCATTGCCGAACTTAGAAGAATTAGAAAGGAATTTCAAGGTAGACCAACCCCAATTACCCACCTTGAAAGACTTTCCGATGCCCTTGGTGGAAAAGTTCAACTTTACGCAAAGCGTGAGGATTTGAACCATTCGGGCGCACATAAACTCAATCACTGTATGGGAGAGGCACTTCTTGCAAAGTATATGGGCAAGAAGAAAGTTATTGCCGAAACAGGCGCAGGACAACACGGTGTAGCACTTGCAACCGCAGCCGCATATTTTGGACTTAAATGCGATATCTATATGGGTTCGGTTGACATTAAAAAACAAGCACCAAATGTAGCAAGAATGAAAATTCTCGGCGCAAATGTAATCGAAGTAACACACGGACTCCAAACACTTAAAGAGGCTGTTGATGCCGCTTTCGAGGCATATAGCAAGGAATATAACGACGCAATTTACTGTATCGGTAGTGTCCTTGGACCTCACCCATTCCCAATGATGGTGCGTGATTTTCAAAGCGTTGTAGGAATTGAGGCAAGAGAACAGTTTATCGAAATGACAGGACACCTTCCTTCATCAATCGTAGCATGCGTAGGCGGTGGCTCAAATTCGGCAGGACTTTTCGCAGGATTTCTTAATCACCCTGTTGCCATCTACGGAATTGAACCTCTTGGCAGAGGACCTAAACTCGGTGACCACGCAGCAAGCCTTAAATACGGCACAGAGGGAATTATGCACGGATTTAATAGCATAATGCTCAAAGATGAAAACGGTGACCCCGCTCCCGTTTATTCCGTAGCAAGCGGACTCGACTACCCATCATCAGGACCTGAACACGCATTCCTTCAAGAAATCGGTAGAGTTAAGTATGATGTAATTGATGATGAAGAAACAATCGACGCATTCTTCAAACTTTCTCGCCTTGAAGGAATTATCCCCGCTATTGAAAGTTCACATGCTGTCGCATACGGTATGAAACTCGCAAAAACAATGGATAAAGGCTCAGTCCTCATCAACCTTTCAGGTAGAGGCGATAAGGATATGGACTACATCATCGAAAACTACGGCATTCGCTAATTAAAAATACCTAAAAAATCCACACTTTTCAAAGTGTGGATTTTGTTTTATTTGTTGTGATTTTTTCTGTATTCCGACGGCGATTTACCAACACAAGCCTTGAAAATTCGCGAGAAAAAGTTGAAGTTGTTATATCCGCATATCGTTCCTATCTCGTTTATCGGAATATCAGATGTATCTAAAAGTTCGATAGCGTGCTGTATGCGTAAATTCATAATGTATTTCGTTGGAGCAACCCCCATTTGTCTCTTGAAAAGTTTGTTATACAGTGTCATGCACATTCCTTCCATTCTCGCAAGGTCGGGGATTTTTATTTGATCGGCATAATGCTCGTTTATAAATCGTATCGACTTTGAAAGGAGAGTGCCGTTGCTTTTTTCCTTAATAGCCCTTGAAGCCTCAATGAGTATTCGTTCAAGCAAAATGGCGAGTTCTCTTTCAAAGAAAGAATCCTTTTTGGCAAAAGCATCAAAAAGTGACATAAATCGTTTTTGCAAATGGTTATTAGGACTTAGCGAACAAACTTTGGGAAAAAGCGGAATATCATATTCTTCAAGTTTGCTCAATGCCTCACTTCCCGTAAAATGAACGCAAAGAAAATAAATATGTTCACCAAAACTTTCGTAACGGTAAGCGCGCCTTGGCGGAATTACGAAAAGTTCACCTTCGTTCACCTCACCACAACCACCGTCGGTTTCCACGACAAGTTTTCCTTCAATGAGATAAATTAAGTAGTAGTCAAGTCTACCGATTTTGTTGTAGCAAACCGCTTCAATATCGGTATTTACACACGAGGCGACATTTACAATCAGCGGTGCTTCGTGGCTTTCAACCGAGTTGTAATTTACCTCGGTAGACATTATAGTCCTATGCGTATTTTTTGAATAAAGACAATTTTTCATAACTCTCTCCGTGTTAAATAGTGCTAAAATTGTGTAAAATAATTGTTGTAAAAACCGCAACTATATTGTATCATATAAGTAACCATATGTCAATAATTACAAAATTTTAAGGAGAAAATTATGAAAAGAGTTCTATTATTAACCCTTATGATAATTGCCATAATGTCAATTTGTGCAATTTCAGTAAGTGCCGCAACTACAAGCGAGTTCGGTGATGTTGAAACTGTCCCCGGCATCGACCTGACGGGAATGAACACCGAGGCAGACAAGAGAATTGTTATTGTTGATGCAAACGGAGAATATCACACATACCCTGTAAATTACTTCGTTAGCAACGATACAACATATACTTATAATTTTGAACCGTTTAGAAAAGCAACAGGAATCACCTACAGCAAACACAGCGTTATAAGGGTTGAAGTTCCCGATAACATTTTAGAGGCAGGAAACTGTAAGGACCTTTCAGAAACAAACAACCTTGAGGAAATTATCTTTTCAAAAAACTCTAAGCTTGAAAAGCTAAACTACGGTTGCTTTTACGCCAACAAAAAGCTCAAAAAGGTTAATATCCCTGCAAGCGTAAAGACAATTGAAACTCTTGTAATCAATAACTCAACTCTTGAAGAACTTATATTTGATGACGGATTTTCAGCGCCGTTGCCCAAGGATTCCTTTAAGGGAGCATTAGGTGTAAAAAAGGTCGTATTTTCCAACCAAATGACAACCATTGCCGATGAAGCGCTTAACCAAACCCTTGGCGAATCGCTTAAAGAATTCCGTATGGGCGCATCCCTTACAAATCTCGGTGCAAAAAATATGTCATATGTAAAGCAAAGCGTTAAGATCTATATGCCATCTCAGCTCTTTTCCGATCTTGACGAAATTAATATGGAAACATTTTCATGGTGGGCAAGCTCAGCATGTCTTCCAACAGGCGTAATCTTCTATACAGGAACAAAGGCGCAAATGCAAGCCCTTGTTGATAAATCAGTATATGATAGAGTAATTTGTAAAGAGGCAGAGCTCGTTGATTGGAATCCCGAAATATCCGACGATGAATATGTTCCAACAAACGGTTGGAGAATTGTTTGCGGATATAATAACTGCACCGCATTCTATAATAATGTTCACAAGTTTGATACCGACTGCACAAGTGCTGATGCGTGTGCGAATCTATGCGGAAAAACAAATACCAAAAATGAAAGTCACGCAGTAAAGGAAACGGTTACCTATAATAATGGCTATGCTCAAAACGGCATTTATTGTGTCGCTTGCACAAACCAAGGATGCACATATGGTAGTGATACCGAAACAGTTCTTGCCCCGATCTTCAAAGCACTTGAAGAAAACGGATACTCCACAAATGGTAATGGTATTGCATTCGGTGGCTACACGGTTGTCCTTGATTCTCTAAAAAAATTTAACAAAGTTAACGAAAACGACATCACCTTCGGCATAATAATCGCAAACCCCAAGTATCTTGGCGATACCTTTATGGCAAACGGGGAAGTTAATGCAACAAGCGGTTTCTTAAAGGTTGATATGACGAGTGACGAGTATAGTGATATCAAAGTAATGCTTGACGGCTTTACAGGGAACGCACAAGACCTTGAACTCGTAATTACTCTTTACGCATATACCGAAGGAGAAGATGTTCAATACATTCAAAGTGAAGATACAAAGTGCGCAAATTCAAAGGTAACAAAAGCCGATGCAACTCTTTACACGGTAACTCTAAACTCCGTTGAAACAAAACCAAACATTCAAATAGCAGTTCTTCCAGAGTTTGGAAAAAAGGAAAATAACTAACTCAAAATACCGCTTAACAAGGTTAAGCGGTATTTTATATATTAATAATGCTTAAAAAATCAACTTGCTTGCTCTTGCTTTGAGTTTTACAATGCTCGCACTTGCACATGCGGACTTGATTACCTAAATTAGAAACCGAGCAATCATTCCTTCGTATCATATTACATAGAAATTGAAAATCATCGCTAAACAAGATAAGATTTTTTTCGATATTCCAAGGGAGATACGCCCACTTCTTTTTTAAATGTTTTTCTGAAAAAGCACACATCATCATAACCGCAAATTACACCAACCTCTTTGATTTTCAAATTAGTTGTGCGTAAAAGTTCCTTTGCACTGTCCGTGCGAAGTTTAATTATATACTTTGTCGGTGACAATCCTGTTTGTTTCTTGAATGCCATATTATACGCAGTCATACACATATTTTCCATTTGCGCAAGGTCGGGAATTTTGATTTGAGTTGTATAATTTTCATTAACATATCTTATAGATTTTGAAAGTCTTATTCCCTCTGACTCTTTTTTCTCAATGGACCTACCTATTTCTATAAGAAGCCTGTCTAAAAGAGATGATAAATCATAGACCCTGTATAAATCGTTCGTTGCAAAGCCCTCAAACAGTTTTTGAAACCTTGCGGAAATGTTGTTAACAGTGGCTGTTTTGTTAAAGCAAGGAAAAAGTCCAATTTTATATCGTTCAAGGATATTTTTTGCATCGCTACCTGTAAAATGCACCCATAAAAAACTGGCACTTGCGGTTGCACACTTGCATTTATACGGAGTGTTTGGCGGTATAACCATAGCACTACCGGGTGTTAGTGTTTGCCACCCATCTTCGCAAAGCACCTGCATTTTGTCGGTAAGCACATATATAAGATAATAATCAAGCCTGCCTGTATCGTTCGAGTTGATGTGTTCTACTCCCGCAATGGTCCGCCCTGCGCAATTTACCAAAAGCGGTAGTTCATTTGAGTTGGCGTTGCCATAAAATGTTGTGTCGTGAAGAGTTCTTAAGCCGTAATCCTTTAAATAGTGAGCAAAGCTTTTCATGTTTCCTCCGTGTCAAATAATACCTCTATTTTTGTTGAAATATCCCTTTAATTCCCTTTTATTATAGT
>JAZNJK010000136.1:0-4892 GCA_045578005.1 Eubacteriales bacterium
CCACCCGCCTCGATTTGTTTCTTAAATAGAGGAATTACCGACCCGTTTGAGCCAAGCACATTTCCAAAACGCACCGCAACAAACGAAGTTTTTGAGATTTTTGCGAAATATTGAATAATCATCTCGCAAACTCTCTTTGTAGCACCCATAATGTTCGTTGGATTTACAGCCTTGTCGGTTGAAATTTGAACAAACTTTTTAGTGCCATACTTGTCTGCGCATTTTGCCACTTTGTATGTGCCGATAATGTTGTTTTTAACCGCCTCGTTTGGTGAATTTTCCATAAGCGGAACATGTTTGTGCGCTGCCGCATGGAAAACAATATCGGGAGTGTATTTTTTGAAAATATCGTCCATTCTCACACTGTCACGCACCGAGGCAATAAGTGTAAGTAAATTAAGGTTTGGATGCTTTCTTTTAAGTTCTTGCTCAATTTCGTAAGCACTATTTTCGTAAATATCAAGGATGATAAGAGTTTTCGGTGAGTGTGATGCAATTTGTCTGCAAAGTTCACTACCAATAGAGCCACCGCCACCCGTTACAAGCACACATTGATTTTCAATGTATCCCATAACCTCATCAAGATTTGTTTGAACAGGTTCTCTGCCGAGTAGGTCAGTAACATCAACATTTTTGAGTCTTTGCACAGAAACTTGTCCATTTATAAGTTGGTAAATTCCGGGCAAAGCCTTAACTTCGCAACCACAACCAACACAAATCTCCGAAATGCGTCTTATCACGGGAAGTTCAGCCGATGGAATAGCGATGATTATTTGTTCAATATTATATTCTTTCACAACTTCGGGAATGTCTTCCGAAGAACCAAGCACCCTGTGTCCCATAACGGTAGTGCATTGTTTTAAAGGATTGTCATCAATAAATCCGACAAGTGAGAAACATATCTTGTTAGAGTGGAGTATTTCCTTGGCAATAGCAACTCCGGCACTTCCCGCACCTATAATAAGTGTGCGTTTGCCTGGAGTATGTTTTCTTATTTCGAAATATCGAACCACATACAAAACATATCGGTATGCGAACAGTATTACAAAACTCAATGCAAAGTTGAGAAGCCATAAAACAATGCAACCTTGAATAGTAAGACACGAAAAAGGAGTAAATATCAAAATGAGGTTTGCAATAAATATTACAGCATTAATGCACCCCATCTTCGTAAGTTCAATAAGACCTACAAACGAAAGTGCGGAGCGATTTATACCGCTTATGTAAATTCCAATGACTGTGATAATAACGCCAACCGCATAAACAAGAGTTGAACCCTCTAAAAATGATGATGAATGGTGCTGAAAAATAAATGCGTGATTTAAAAATACGGAAAAGCCATATCCTACGCAAAGAGCAACATACAAAATCCATGGCTTAAAAAAACGACGAATTGAAAATTTCATAAAAACCTACCAAAATTTAAAGAATAAAGACGATATTTGGCGGAAAAGCCCTATCTTGCAACAAATATTGTATAATAAAAAAGTTATTTTGTCAAGCAAAAAATAAAAAACGCGCTATTTGATTAAGTCAAAAAACGCATTTAATGAGCATAAAATTACAGGTTCGAATAAAGACATTTGCCTAAAATATTAAAATTTTGCGATTTATTTTTAAATTACTATTGAATTATCTAAAAAAATATTGTATTATATAATAGATAAAAACTGACAGGCGCAAAATTTATGCGCTTGGTGAACACTTAAAACGGAGGAAAACAAAATGGCTTTTGAACTTGATAATGAATTTGAATCAGGCGTTGACATAAGAGTAATCGGTGTCGGCGGTGGCGGAAACAACGCTGTTAATAGAATGATTTCATCAAACATAAAGGGAGTGCAGTTTATCGCGATTAATACTGACCGTCCCGCACTTCTAAAATCCGAGGCAGCAACGAGAATTTGTATCGGTGAACAAGTTACCAAAGGTAACGGTGCAGGTGCAAACCCCGAAATGGGACTTCGCGCAGCCGAAGAGAGCATAGAAGAGATTAGAAAAGCACTTAATGGTGCAAATATGGTATTTGTCGCAACAGGAATGGGTGGTGGCACAGGAACAGGTGCTGCACCGGTGGTTGCAAAAATCGCTAAGGAACTCGGTATTCTTACAGTCGGTATCGTAACAAAACCATTTAAGTTTGAAGGTCCTCGTAGAATGAACCAAGCCGATGCGGGCATTACCGAACTTTCAAAGTATGTAGACTCTCTTGTGGTTATCCCTAATGAAAGACTCAAAGAAGTAACTGAGGAAAAAATTACACTTATGAATGCGTTTGCAATTGCGGACGATGTTTTGAAACATGGTGTTAAGAGTATTTCCGACCTTATTAATGTCGTTGGATTTGTAAACCTTGACTTTGCCGATGTAACCGCAGTTATGAAAAACGCAGGACTTGCACATATGGGCGTTGGAGAAGGCAAAGGACCAAACAAGGCTCTTGACGCTGCAAAATCTGCAATCGCAAGCCCACTTCTTGAAACTTCAATTAGCGGAGCGCACGGAATAGTTATAAATATCACCGTATCTCCCGATGTTGGACTTGATGAGGTTGATGTGGCATCGTCAATGATTACAGAGGAAGCCGCACCCGATGCAAACATCATTTGGGGCGCAACCTTTGACCCAACTCTTGAAGATACAGTTAAAGTGACCATTATCGCAACAGGTTTTGACAAAATGCCTAATAAAAATGTTAAGGTCGATGCCGATAGCGTTGATGAAACAACTTTGAAAAAGGGTGCGGAAATCGATGCCGACGACTGTGCCGACATCATCGAACTTATAAACAAGAATAAAAGAGGTAACGACGATCAAGGCGGATTTGGTTCGAGAAGATATTGATATAAACAGTATCAAAAATCGCTCTTGTTAACTCATATTTAGTTATTTAGGATATTAAATACTAAATAATAATGTAGAGAAAAACTCAAACCGAGCCTTGAAAAAATTTCAAAATTGTCAAATTTTTGTTAATATTGCCCAAAAATTGCACAATTTTCACGCAAAAATAGCCTTGTTTTTGTGCAATATATAAGAATTTTTGCCAAAAAAATATTTTAACTTGACATAATTATATTTAAATGATATAATGTTGTAGGCTTGAACTGTAAAAAGCCTAAATTATGCCCAATTTTATGATACCTCGTCCCGTAAGGGCTGATGTATAAACATTTATTCTGAGAAAAGGAGGAAAAAAATGCCAACCTTTAACCAACTTGTAAGACAAGGTAGATCGGATAAGACCTATAAGTCAAAGACCCCAGTTCTTCAATCAACATTCAACACATTGAAGAATAAGGTAGTTGAGCAAAGCGCACCTCAAAAGAGAGGCGTATGCACAAAGGTTACAACAACCACACCTAAGAAGCCTAACTCGGCTCTTCGTAAGATTGCAAGAGTTAAACTTACAAATGGTATGGAGGTAACATCCTATATCCCTGGTATCGGACACAACCTTCAAGAGCACTCAGTTGTTCTTATTCGTGGAGGAAGAGTTCGTGACTTGCCTGGATGCCGTTACCACATTATCCGCGGAACGCTCGACGCACAAGGCGTAGCAAACCGTAACCAAAGCCGTTCTAAATACGGCGCAAAGCGTGCTAAGAAGAAGTAATTCGTAACTTAGCAAGGTAAAAAAGATAATTTTATCGTCGCTCCGAAGCTTGTCATACTGAATAAATGTTTATATCAGTGACATCTTACGGACACAGCGGGAGAATTTCTTTCGAGTACCAATGATATCATATTTTTAATGAAGGAGGGAAGTAAAGTGCCGAGAAGAGGTCAAATTTCCAAAAGAAAAGTATTGCCAGATCCACTTTATAATTCAGAGCTCGTAACAAAACTCATCAACAACATTATGCTTGATGGTAAGAAGGGCGTTGCTCAAAAGATCGTCTATGACGCGTTCAAGATGGTTGAAACAAAGACTGGCGCAAACGGACTTGAAGTATTCGAGCAGGCTCTTGAGAATGTAATGCCTGTTTTGGAGGTTAAGGCTCGTCGTATAGGCGGTTCTAACTATCAAGTTCCAATGGAAGTAAGAAAAGAAAGAAGATACACACTTGGTCTTCGTTGGATTACAACCTATTCAAGAAACCGTGGCGAAAAGACCATGGCTGAAAGACTTGCAGGCGAAATACTCGATGCTAAGAATAGCATGGGTGGAGCTTTCAAGAAAAAAGAAGAAACACACAGAATGGCAGAGGCAAACAAGGCTTTTGCACATTACAGATATTAATCGCGTCTTAATAGCGTGAAAGGAAACACAGATGCCAAGAGAATATTCACTTGAAAATACTCGTAATATCGGTATAATGGCTCATATCGACGCAGGTAAGACCACTACTACCGAGCGTATCTTGTTCTACACAGGTAAAACACACAAGATCGGTGAAACTCACGAAGGATCCGCTACAATGGACTGGATGGCCCAAGAGCAAGAAAGAGGTATCACAATTACTTCTGCTGCTACAACATGCTTCTGGTCAGGATCACAAGGTCAATTCACACCAACCCGTATCAACATTATCGATACCCCTGGCCACGTTGACTTTACTGTTGAAGTTCAGCGTTCACTCAAAGTTCTTGATGGTTCAGTAACAGTTTTCTGTGCAAAGGGAGGCGTTGAGCCTCAGTCTGAAACAGTTTGGCGTCAGGCTGACGAATATAAAGTTCCGAGAATGGTATATGTCAATAAAATGGACATTATGGGTGCAAACTTCTATAATGTTCTTGATATGATGAAGGACAGACTTAAATGTAATGCTGTTCCCATCCAGCTCCCCATCGGTGCTGAGTCAGATTTCAGAGGCATCATTGACCTTGTTGAAATGACTGCTGATGTATATTATGATGATATGGGTCTTGACATGCGTGTTGAGGAAATC
>JAZNJK010000137.1:0-13397 GCA_045578005.1 Eubacteriales bacterium
AACTCCTTGGCTCACAGAACGACATGGCTACGATCCGACTTCCCGAAACCGAAAAACAAATAATGAACGCAAACGGTGTTTTAAGATGTCATATGTGCGGACATCAAATGAAAATCCCAAGCGAATGTTCAGAGTGTCACACATCGGACTTCCAATATGTTGGATTTGGAACGCAAAAACTTGAAAGCGACCTTGAAAGTTTGTTCCCAAGCGCACGCACAATCCGTCTTGATGCCGATACTACCACTGCAAAGTCATCATACGAAAGAATTCTCGGCTCATTCTTAAATAAAGAAGCCGATGTTATGATAGGAACACAAATGGTGACAAAAGGGCATAACTTCCCGTCAGTTACATTAGTCGGTGTAATTCTTGCCGATATGATGCTTTATACAAGCGATTATCGTGCCTCGGAGCGCACATTCTCAATGCTTACACAGGTAATCGGTAGAGCAGGAAGGGCGCAGGACAAGGGTGTTGCAGTTATCCAAACCAACTCCCCAAATGACCGCACAATCCTCTATGCCTCGGCACAGGATTACGAGTCATTTTATAAAAACGAAATCCAAATAAGAAAAGCATACGAATTTCCCCCATTTTGCGATATTGCGGTGTTAACTTTGTCATCACAAACAGAGAGTGAAGTTTCATCTTTTTCAAACAAG
Source organism: Eubacteriales bacterium (assembly GCA_045578005.1). Taxonomy (GTDB): domain Bacteria; phylum Bacillota; class Clostridia; order Oscillospirales; family CAG-272; genus RGIG2000. Next base: position 666 of record JAZNJK010000137.1, read on the forward strand.
GTAATGAAATCGCTCACCGATACCCTAACCAAAGATAAAATCCCTGCAATCGTTTACGGACCGTTCGATGCTCCGATATATAAATTGCAAGGAAGATATAGAAAACGCATAATCATCAAATGCAAACTCAATAAGCAAATAAGAGGACTTTTCTCATCGTTGCTTTGCAAATTTTCAAAAGACGGTGCGGGAAGTTATATGTCAATAGACTTAAACCCGTCAAGTCTATAAATTGAGGCTATATCCACGATATCGCCTTCAAACCGAAAGGAGAAAATAATGGCAATTCTTAAAATAGTTAAAGTTCAAGACAGTGAGGATTTTCTTAGAAAAAAGAGCCGTCCTGTTGAAGAAATCACCCCAAGAATAAAGACTCTTCTTGACGATATGATAGAAACAATGCGCCACGCAAACGGATGTGGACTTGCAGGAGTGCAAGTTGGTGTTTTGCGCCGTATTGTTGTAATCGAAACCGAAGAGGGACTTTTTGAACTCATCAACCCTCGCATTGTCGCAATGGCAGGCGAGCAAGAGAGTGAGGAAGGTTGTCTTTCGCTACCTGGCGAATGGGGAATTACAAAGCGCCCAATGTTCGTCACCGCTAAGGCTCTTAACCGAGAGGGCGAGGAAATCGAAATAAAAGCAAGCGGTCTTTTGGCAAAGGCAATTTGTCATGAACTTGACCACCTTGACGGTGTCCTTTATACCGATAAGGTAATTCGCAAATAAACCAAGCGGAGAAAAAACCGATGAAAATACTTTTTATGGGCACGCCCGAATTTGCAAGAAAAAGCCTTGAAGCAATTTATGAAAGCGGAGAGGAAATTGTTGGTGTTGTAACAACCCCCGATAAAGTAAGAGGTAGAGGTAGCACACCAAGTCCAACCGAAGTTAAAAAATTCGCACTTGAAAAAGGACTTGATGTTTATCAACCTCAAACTTTAAAAGATGGCGCATTCCAAGATGTGCTTGATAAACTCACCCCAGACCTTATAGTCGTTGTTGCATATGGTAGAATTTTGCCCGAATATGTTATAAATTACCCAAAATACGGTTGTATAAACTCACACGCATCAATCCTTCCAAAATACCGTGGTGCTGCCCCAATCCAAAGGGCAATTATCGACGGTGAGAGTGAAACAGGCGTTAGCGTAATGCAAATGGACGCAGGACTTGATACGGGTGATGTTATCCTTGTGGAAAAAGTTACAATCGAGCAAGACGATGATTTTGAGGCTGTTCACGATAAACTCGTTGTAGCCTCTCAAAAGGGACTTCTTTGTGCCATTGACCAATTCAAAAACGGAACAGTTACAAGGACAAAACAAGGCGAAAACTTTACCTATGCCGAGAAAATCACAAAGGAAGATTGTTTTGTCGATTTTAACAAAAGCGCAAACGAAACGCTTAATCAAATAAGAGGACTTTGTCCTGTGCCTATGTCATTTACAAAGCAAGGCGGAAAAATCCTTAAAATAGTTAAAGCACACGCAAGCGATAGGGAGTCAATCGGCGCAAAAATCGGTCAAGTGGTAGCCCTTGATAGCGCTATTCATGTAAAATGTGCCGATAAATGTATCGCCCTTGACATTGTCGTTCCCGAAGGAAAGGGAAGAATGAATGCCAAAGACCTTATAAACGGAAGAAAAATTTCACTTGATGAAATTTTAGGATAAACACCACTGATATAGCATCAAAGGAGAAGATTATGGAAAATCCGAGAAAACTTGCACTTGCATCGCTCGTTAAATCCGAGGAAAATTCAAGTTACTCTAACATTGAGGTAAATACCGTTATTTCAAGACATAAAATGGAAAAGGTTGATGTTGCACTTTATACCGCACTTTACCTTGGCGTTACCGAAAAAATCATCACTCTTGATTATATAATTTCAAAATACTCAAACATTCCTATCAGCGAAATTGATGTGGAAACTAAAAATGCGTTGAGAATGGGAATTTATCAACTTCTCTATATGGATAAAATCCCCGACTACTCCGCAGTTAGCGAAACTGTATCTCTTTGCAAAAGAAGGTCAAAGGGATTTGTAAATGCGGTTTTAAGAGGATTTTTAAGGGCGAATAAGGAATTTGCCTTGCCCGAGGATAAGTGGGAGTGCCTTTCGGTTGAAATCTCAATTCCAAGCGGTGTCATAGATATTTTAAGAGAGTCATATGGAGATAGCGAGGCGGTTGAGATAGCCCGTGCGCTTTCTACTCGTAAGGAAGGCACAGTTGTAAGGGTGAACACCCTTAAAGTTGAGCCGTCAGATTTTCGCCACGCATTGAAAACCAAAAAAATTCCATATACTCATATAGGCTTTGCCGATGAAATTTTAAGAGTCAATGCTCCAATATCCGAAATTGTCTATCATATAGATAGGGGCGAGTGCTTTGTTCAAGATACATCGTCTTTTGCCTGTGTGAAAATTCTAAATCCTCAAAAGAAAGACCGTGTGCTTGATGCTTGCGCGTGTCCGGGCGGTAAGACTTTTTCCTGTGCAATCGAGATGAAAAATGAGGGAAAAATCGTGTCGTGCGACCTTCATAAAAATAAACTTTCTCTTATCCAAAGCGGAGCGAGAAAACTCGGTATTGATATTACCGAAATAATGGAGCAAGATGCCAAGACACACCGTGAAGATTTTGATATGGCATTTGATAAGGTGCTTTGTGATGTTCCTTGTTCAGGACTTGGAATTATCGCCAAAAAGCCCGATATAAGATATAAATCCCTATCTCAAATCGACAATCTTCCAAATGTTCAACTTGCAATTTTGAATAACTGTTCAAAATATGTCCGTGTAGGCGGAGAAATCGTTTATTCCACTTGCACACTCAACAAAAAAGAAAACGAAGATGTTGTGCGCACATTCCTCTCTCAAAACCCCGATTTTGAAGCACTTGAATTCACCCTCGGGGATATGAAAAGTGAGGACGGTTGCTTTACCTTCTTCCCAAATAAACACGAAACCGACGGATTTTTCGTATCTAAAATGGTAAGAGTTCGATGAACTCTAAAATGCGGAATTCGGAATGATAGGTTAGAAAACGATTACTACTTGATTGACACGGGAGCGTCATTATGAAAAAAGATATATTATCAATGACCTTTTCCGAGGTCGAACAACTTATATGTGAAATAGGCGAACCCAAATTTAGAGCCAAGCAAATTTACGGTTGGATAAATAAGGGCGCATGGGGAGATGAAATGAAAAATATCCCCCTTGCCTTGCGCCAAAAACTTGATGAAGTGTGCGAGTTTAGACTCCCCAAGGTGTCGAAAAAACTCGTTTCACAAATAGACGGCACAGTAAAATACCTGTTTGAACTTATCGACGGTGAATGTATTGAGAGCGTGTTTATGAGATATGAACACGGTAACACCCTTTGCATTTCTTCACAGGTCGGTTGCCGTATGGGTTGTAAATTTTGCGCCTCTACAATAAACGGAAGGGTGCGTGACCTTACCCCGTCGGAAATGCTCGGTCAAATAATATCGGCACAACTCGACACAGGCGAGCGCGTTTCGAATGTCGTTATGATGGGAATTGGTGAGCCACTTGATAACTACGATAACACAGTGAAATTTTTAAGGCTCGTGTCAAGTCCCGACGGACTTAATATAGGTTTAAGACATATATCCGTGTCAACTTGCGGACTTGTTGATAAAATCGACGCTCTTGCAAACGAAAATTTGCCAATCACCCTTTCAATCTCACTCCACGCATACGATGATGAAACAAGGGGTGCAATAATGCCAGTAAACAACCGTTTTGGAGTTGACGAACTCCTTAGTGCGTGTGAGAGATATTATCAAAAAACATCGAGGCGTATTTCATTTGAGTGGACACTAATCGCAGGTAAAAACGATACTGATGAGGGTGCTTGCGCACTTGCAAAGGTGCTTAAAAAATATATAAAATCAACTCCTCATGTCAATCTTATACCACTAAACGAGGTCAAGGAAACAAAACTTCTAACCTCCAAAAATGTTAATAACTTTAAAAACAAACTCGTGTCCCTTGGAATAAATGCAACCGTGCGCCGTCGTCTCGGCTCGGATATAAACGCATCTTGCGGACAACTTAGAAGACAATCACAAAATAAAGGCTAAAAGAGGAATTAAAAATGATTTGTGCAGGAAATACCGATGTAGGAATGAAAAGAAATGTTAATCAGGATAGTTTCATTTTGAAATCGTATTCGGAAAAAACCTGTCTATGCATCGTATGTGACGGAATGGGCGGAGCGCGCGGAGGCTGTGAGGCATCTAAAATAGCGTGTGATAAATTCGTTTCGATAATTGATGATTTCGTTACCCCATACATAGGAAATAAAACTAAAAAACTTCAAGGTTCGGATATTGAAAGGGCAATGCTTGACGCAGTTTATCAAGCAAATACCGCCGTTCACGATTACGCCCTTATGCACCCAACCCTTAAAGGAATGGGAACAACCCTTGTTGCGTGTCTTATCATAAGAAATTCTATCTTTTGTGTCAATGTGGGAGATAGCCGTGCTTACCTTATGCACGGTGGCAAAATAAAGCAAATAACAAAGGACCACTCCTATGTTCAACACCTTATTGAAATTGGTGAACTAACCGAGCAGGAGGCGGCGAATTTTCCAAATAAAAACATCATCACCCGTGCAGTCGGCACAGAGCAAGAGGTGAAGGCGGACCTTGTTCGCCACACAGTAGCGGACGGAACATATATGCTTCTTTGTTCGGACGGACTTACAAACTTCGTTAGCGATGAGGGAATTCTCGATATGGTAACGAAGGCCGATGAAAAACACCTCGACCAAGTAAAACTTTCACTCACAGTAAGAAAACTTATCGACTCGGCAAATACAAACGGTGGCGGAGATAACATAACTGCCATTCTCGTTAGGTTTTAAGGAGGGCATATGGAGAGAGAAGTATTAGAAACATACGAAAAACTCATAGGCACTCTTTTTGATGATAGGTATCAAATAGAGGGGATAATCGGTGTTGGCGGAATGGCTGTCGTGTTTAGAGCGCGTGACACATTTACAAACGGCAACGAAGTCGCAATCAAAATGCTTAAAGATGAGGTTGCGTGCGATAGAGTGACTCTAAAACGCTTCAAAAACGAGTTTAAGGTTGAAAATAATATCCGTCATAAAAACATCGTAGACACCTACGGTATGTTCAAAAGTCAGGATAAGAAAAAGATTTATATCGTAATGGAGTATGTAAAGGGCATCACCCTTAAAAAGTATCTAAAAACACTTGGCGGACCGCTTCCGTTTGAATATGTAATGAGTTACACATATCAAACTTTGAAGGCACTTAAAGTTGCACACGACCAAGGCGTTATTCACAGAGATATAAAACCGCAAAATATTATGGTAATGCGAAATAATCAAATCAAAGTGATGGATTTCGGTATTGCCAAACTCCCAAATGCCGAAACGGTAACAATGACCGATAAGGCAATAGGCACAGTTTACTATATGAGTCCTGAGCAAGCAATCGGTAAGCCTGTTGACTGCCGTAGTGACATTTACTCCGTCGGCGCTATGCTTTATGAACTTGCAACTGGCACTCTCCCATTCGACGGAGAAACACCTGTGTCAATTGCCGTAATGCAAATAAATAACACCCCAACCCCACCAAGACAAATAAATAAAAATATTCCGATAGGCCTTGAACAAATCATTCTTTACGCAATGAATAAAAAGCCCTCGGATAGATTTCAAAGTGCGGATAAAATGCTCGAATATATGAAGGCACTCCATAAAGACCCGAAAATCGTCTTTGATGACTTACCCTGTGTGTCGAGAGTGAAACCCACCCTTATTGAAAAAATTAAAAACTTCTTCAAACCAAAAAAGGAAAATAAATGATTTTAAAGGGAATAGTTATAAAAAGTGTAGGCGGACTTTTCACCGTCAAACTTGATAGCGAGTATAACGGAAAAATAAGTGTTGATTTACGTGCCAAAGGCTCGTTTAAACACGATAAAATCACCCTACTTGCAGGCGATAGAGTTAAAATCAGCGTTAATGAAAACGGCGAGATGTATATAACCGAGATTGATGAGCGAAAAAGTGCGCTTATCCGTCCACCGCTTGCCAACCTTGATATAATTTTCGTCGTTATCTCGTGCGTAAAACCTTCACCCGTGCTTGAAACAATAGATAAACTCATATGTATCGCCGAGGAAAAGGGGATTGAGCCTGTTATCGTTATAACAAAGAGCGACCTTGACCCAGTCTTTGCAACCGAAACGGCAAACCTCTATCGCAGTATCGGTTTTGATGCGTTTATCACATCAAGCGAGGAAAAAACGGGCAAGAGTGAACTTTGCGAATACATAAAGCAAAAATCCGAAAACAAAGAAACGATTTTTGCATTTTCAGGCGCTTCCGGTGCGGGAAAAAGCACATTTATAAACACACTTTTCCCAACCCTGTGTCTTGAAACGGGTGACCTTAGTCACCGCCTTGAACGAGGAAAAAACACCACAAGAAAGACGGAACTTTTCCCCCTTTGCGACCTTATGGGAGAAGACTGTCGAGGCTACCTTGCCGACACCCCAGGATTTACACTTATTGATTTTGAGCGCTTTGACTTCTTTGACCTTGAAAAACTTTTCGAAACTTTTAGAGAGTTTAGAGATAGCGAGGGCAAATGTAAATATACAAAATGTTCTCACACCAAGGAGCAAGGTTGCGATATTATCGAAAGAGTGAAAAACGGTGAAATTCCAAAGTCCCGACACGACAGTTATGTGTCACTCTATAATATTTTAAAAGCAAAACCCAAGTGGAAAAAATAAAAAAGTCAAGCCCTGTGTCCAAGTTTAACCACAGGGTATCTTGATAAAAGAAGGAGGCAAATATGTTAAGTAAAAAATACAACCTTAAAGTCCGCTATTTTTACTCAACTCTTAATAGATATGAAAAAAGGCTCTATAAGATAATTGCCGAAAACCTTCTTAAAAGAAACTATACCTTCACCTACGATGAAAATTTGTGGGGACACATCGATATTTCAAAAACCTATTTTGCGGTCATTGATGACTTTCCCGAACTCTTTTATCTCGATACAAACCATATCGACTGGGGCAAAATGGGAAGAATTAAAGTCTATGCGGGAAGAAAACTTTATAGCGAAAAAGAAATTCGTTGGATAAATGAAAAACTTGAAGAAATTTCCCGTAAATTCGACCACATCACCGACCCTTTTGAACTTGAAGTGGCGGTAAATGACTTCATTTGTAAGGAATATACCTACTCAATGGACGGCAAGGGCGAAAAGACAAGCCTTGAAAGGCACACCCCTGTCGGACTTATCAAAAGAAAAAAAGGCGTTTGCTCCGCCTTTTCCCAACTCGCTCAATACATCTTGCAAAACCATGGTGTCCCTGTTGCGTATTTCGTAGGAGAATCAAACAGTGCAATGGTCAAGGGCGATAGAGAATCCTATCACGCATGGCTCGCTGTCAAACTCGGTGAAAAATACTACCACCTTGATATAACGGATAATATGGGTTCATATGGCTCGCGTGATGAAGTTTGGTATCCGTCTTTTAATAAAACCGATGTTGATTACGCATCAAATTATACTATATCATGGTCACGCTACCCAACTGTCAACTGCGATTCATATGAATATGAGTATTATCACAAAAGAGGTCGCTATTTCGAAAATTTTGAGCAATTAACTAAGGGTATTGAAAAGTTTTACGACTCACTCCCACCCAAAGAGGGAGAATATCGCTGTGAATTTATAATAGCCCCCGATATGCTCGGACATAACCTTCTTGAACATTTTCCCGACACCGTTTCTAAACATAGGGAGAGATTACAAAGTCAGGGATACACGATAAGTGCCTATGAAACCGACTTTTATGAGGGATTTTGTCAAGCCATTTTGATAATAAAGATAAGAAAGGCTGTTAAAATGAAAATTACAGTTGTCCAACCCGCATATAACCACGAGAGTGAACCGTCGAAAAATGTGCGTGAATTTTTGAAATCGCAACTTGAAAACCTTGGCGAAAATGAAATTATGGTCCTTCCCGAATACTCAAATGCGGGTGGACTCAACGATGCCGAGGCGGAGAAAAAAGAATTCAAATACGCAAACGAAATGAAACGCATCTGCTCGGAAAAAGCAAAGGAAAAAGGCTCATATGTGGCTGTAAATGTGCTTGAAAAGAGAGGTGGCAAGATAAGAAACAGCACCTACCTCTACGGCAAGGACGGAGAGGTTAAATTCGTTTACGATAAGGTCCATTTGCCACCGTCAGAGTTAGAACTCGGTGTTGAGCGTGGCGACGGAAAATGCACCGCTATAATTGACGGAATTCGTTTTGCGTTTATGACTTGTTACGATGTCTATTTTAACGAGCAAATCGAATACATAGCCGACTTTAAACCCGACATAATAATCCTTTGCGGATATCAAAGGGGCGAAAGATGTGAGATTATAAGGGCGCAAACTCAAATGCTCGCATTTAGATGTAATAGTGTTGTCCTTCGCTCATCATATTCAATGGATAGCGACAAAAATGGCGGTTGTTCAATGCTCGTTTATCCAAACGGAAAGATTATTAAGGACCTCGGCTCTGAGGTAGGTATCGCATCGCATGATTTCGATATTAAGACTAAACACTTCCGTGACAACGGTTATGGCAGAGATAAAATTCGCAATGATGAATTCATCGCAAACGGAAAATGCCCCGAAATTTTCGAAAACTTGAAGAAACACAAAAAATAACCTTAAAACCAAAACATAAAAAATGGCAGTCAAATGACTGCCATTTTTAGTTCATCTTAAATATCATTTTAAGAATAGGACAAAGAAATTTCGGTGATTTCACAATAACAATTTTCATAATAAAGACTCCTTATCTTCCTACTACATAATATGATAAAGAGTCCTTTTTTGATACATTATTCGCCCTTTATGAGTTTGTAATTACCGCTTTTTAGTGTTTCTACAAGTGTGTCCATATCCTTGATTTCAAAATCGGTTATAATTCCCGCATTTGCAGGCGCATAATCGTAATGAAAGTCCGTGCCGGAAGTCTTAATAAGCCCGAATTTATCCGCCCAAGCATCAGCAATATCGTTTCTCGAATCGTGACCACCGTGACCGTTAAATACCTCAACACCGTCAACTGCGTGTGGATGAGTAACAGTCATTCCATCTCTAAACGGGTGCGCTTGAACAACGATAAGTCCGTTTTCTTTTGCAAGGTCGTGGAATTTCCATATATCAAGTTTGTAAAAATCGGGATTGTCACGAAGGAATTTTTCGCTAATGCCAAAAACAAGATAGTCGTTGTTATTGTTATTGAAGCGAAGTTCCATACCAAGAAGAATGTTTATCTTGCCCTCGCCTTCTTTTTTGAGTTTTTCGTATGCCCAAAGATACTTGTCAATCCACTCGTCCCAAGAGTGACAACCGTGTGGTTCGACCATATGTTCAATAAAGTGATTTGCAAGCACGAGTGTAGAGTATCCGGCGCTAACAAACTTATCAATTATAGTTTTAGTGTCAACTTTTGCACAAAAACTAATATCGTTTGAGTGACAGTGAAGTTCAGTTTTAAATTCCATTTGCGTTTCCTACTTTTTAAGATTTTTATACATTAAAATTATATACCCATTTTGCACAGTAGTCAAGCGAAAATCAAAAATCCTTTGTGAAATTTTCTTGAATATGGCAACATACCCTCATCACATCACACGCAAAGGCTCTCATATCTAAAAACACCTCACCGTTTTCAATCTCACGACAAAGCACCGCCCCCTCAAAAAGCATAGAGCGAGAAAGTTCCGTCGAAGTCATATTTTTCGACTTTATAGCCACTCCGTCACCAAAAACACGAAAATCAAGTGTGCTGTTTTCAAGAAAATAGCAAATTAAATCCGTGTTAAATTTTTTGTATTCGCCCTCGTATTTTTCGAGTGCGTGTGAGCCGTCAAGATATATTATGTGCTTTTTTGGAAAAACCTTTTTGAATTCTTCGACAATATCCAAAATATCACCCCTATATCATAATATGAAAAAAACGGGAGTTTTTTACAACTCCCGTTTTTTTAACCTAAAATATCAAATACAGTCGCAATATCCTGCGGTTTTTCCTTGCCGAATTTCAGTGCCGAGTCAAACTCACGCTCCGCCTCGCAAATCAAACTTTCATTTGATGTGTAAAAAATCGCAACAGTTTCACCTAAACAAACGCGCTCACCATAACTTGCCTTTAATTCAATACCTGCAAGTGAGTCAATGGTGTCGTCTTTCTTGGCCCTACCCGCACCAAGACGCATAGAAGCAACCCCAACCTTTTCCGCATTTATTCCGCATATATATCCGTCGCATTTCGCCTTGTATTCGTATTTGACAGGTGCGCAAAGAAGTCTTGATGGTTCGCAAATCAAAGACACATTTCCCCCTTGCTCACTTATCCACTCCTTCATTTTTTCAAGAGCCAAGCCCGAGGTAATGGTGTCTAAAACTTTCTTTCTCGCTTCCTTTTCGTCAAGTCCAAACGATGCTTGAATCATATTTGAAGCGAGCGAAACGCAAAGGTCAGTAAGCCGTTTTTCACCCTTGCCCGAAAGGACCATTACCGCCTCATAAACTTCAAGCGAATTGCCAACAAAGTATCCAAGCGGAGCGTCCATATTCGTAATAAGCGCACGGACACGCCTGCCGAATGAAGAGCCAATTCGTATCATTTCCGTAGCAAGAGTGCGCGCACCCTCTACATCTTTCATAAAAGTATTGTTACCGCATTTTACATCAAGCACGATTGATTTTGCGCCCGATGCGAGTTTTTTTGACATAATGCTCGATGCGATAAGAGGAATAGAGTCAACAGTTGCGGTAACATCTCGTAAAGCATATAACTTTTTGTCAGCAGGGACTAAATTCCCACTTTGACCTGTAACCGCAATGCCGATTTTTTCAACTTGATTAAGAAATTCAAACTGTGTCATTTCCGTGCGGTAATTTCCAAGCGATTCAAGTTTGTCAACCGTGCCACCTGTAAAGCCAAGACCTCTACCCGACATTTTCGCAACCACAGCCCCAAGCGAGGCGACAATAGGCGCAACAATTAGCGTCGTTTTGTCACCAACTCCGCCTGTTGAGTGCTTGTCAACTGTTAAATCGCCAAATTTGTCAAGGTTTACAACATCGCCCGAGCGCATCATAGCATCGGTAAGGTAAAACGATTCGTCCTTGTCCATACCGTTAAAGCATATAGCCATAGCAAGTGCCGACATTTGATAATCAGGCACACTGCCGTCAACAAATCCGTTTATCGCAAACTCAATTTCCGCCTTTGAAAGCGCACCACCGAGCCTTTTTTTGTAAATTATATCGGACATTCTCATAACTTAAATCCCTTTGGCAAGAGCGAGGAAAGAGTAAGGACCTCGTTTTCCTTGCCGTCACTTAAAATAACTTCAAAATCCCCTTGGCAAAACTCGCTCATAAACTGTAAACAAATGCCACAGGGTGGAGTAAATTCAGATACATCATTGCCTTTTCCACCGACAATTGCAATGGCGTAAAACTCACGCTCCCCCTCGCTAATCGCCTTTGTAAAAGCAACTCTTTCGGCACAAATTGTGCCACCGTATGAGCCGTTTTCAACATTGCAACCCGTGTAAATCTTGCCACTTTTTGTAAGTAGAGCCGAGCCTACTAAAAATGATGAATACGGCGCATAGGCATTTCTTCGCACTTCAAGTGCTATATCAATCAAATTTTTGTAATCCATAAACACCTCAAAAGGTTTTTTGCCACAACTTGTGTGACACTATCTTAAAATTCTACCTTTGAAACTCTCACCCTCGCACTCAAAAGAAACACCAAGTAGGTCGCAAACGGTAGCCCCTATATCCGCATAAGTTGATAAAGTGCCAAGATGTGTCGGTAAAACACTATCTCCGTAAACCAAAATAGGAATATATTCTCTTGTGTGGTCAGTGCTTACATCGTCAGGGTCGCAACCGTGGTCGGCGGTGATAATCAAAATATCATCTTTTTTAAGTTTTGATAAAATCTCACCAAGTCGGCTATCAAAATACGAAATCGCCTTCGCATATCCGTCCACATCGTTTCGGTGACCGTAAAGCATATCAAAGTCAACTAAATTCGTAAAACAAATGCCGTTAAAATCACTGTCCATAATTTCGAGTGTTTTATTAATTCCGTCCTCGTTTGACTTTGTAGGATAACTTTTGTCAATGCCACGACCGGCAAAAATATCGTAAATTTTTCCAACGGAAATGACATCGCACCCCGCACCCTGTATCGCATCAAGCATAGTTTTGCCTGTCGGTTCAAGAGAGAAGTCGTGCCTTCTCGGTGTGCGCACAAAGTTGGGAAACTCGCCTGTAAAAGGACGGGCAATTACTCGCCCAACACCGTTTTCGCCTTGTAGCATTTCTCTTGCAATCTTGCAATATTCATATAACTTGTCAACACTGACAATATCTTCGTGTGATGCAATTTGAAACACACTGTCCGCCGAAGTGTAAACAATCAACTTGCCCGTTTCAATGTGCTCTCTGCCGTAATCGCAAATTACCTGTGTTCCCGAATACGGCTTGTTGCAAATCACGCCTCGCCCTGTGCGTTTTTCAAATTCTTCAATAATTTCCTTGCTAAATCCGTTTGGATATGTGGGAAGAGCATACTTTGAAACTACACCCGCAATTTCCCAATGCCCAA
>JAZNJK010000138.1:0-4616 GCA_045578005.1 Eubacteriales bacterium
TGGCAAAGGGAATCGACACAGTAGTATTTGACCGTGGCGGTTATGTATATCACGGACGTGTATCGCCGCTTGCAGCACGCGCAAGAGAAGGCGGACTTAAGTTCTAATTCTCGCAAAAGCGAAAAGACTTCGGTTTGTACACTGTTTAATTCACTAAATTACAATTAAACAAACAGAGGAGAAACAAAATGGCAACAAAAATTGACGCTTCCACTCTTGATCTTCAGGAGAAAATGGTCGCACTCAACCGTGTATCCAAAACAGTAAAAGGTGGTCGTATCGCTCGTTTTACCGCACTTATGGTAGTAGGCGATGGTAATGGCCATGTTGGCTATGGTCTTGGAAAGGCAGCCGAAGTTCCGGACGCAATCCGCAAAGGAATTGAAGATGCTAAGAAAAATATGATTACCGTAGCAATGAAAGATACAACAATCCCACACGAGGTAATTGGAAAGTTCGGTGCAGGAACCGTTCTTCTTAAGCCCGCAGCGCGTGGTACAGGTATTATCGCAGGTCAAACTGTTCGTGCAGTTCTTGAACTTGCAGGAATTGAGAACATCAGAGCAAAGAGCCTTCGTTCAAACAACAAGACTAATGTAGTTAAGGCTACATTTGAAGGTCTTAAGGCACTTAGAACTGCTGATGAAGTTGCTAAAACTCGCGGTATCGACGCGAAGAATATAGGCTAAGGAGGAAATTAAGATGGAAAAGGTTAAAGTAACATTAACAAAGAGTCTTATTGCTTCCAAGCCAAATCAAAAGGCAACAGCAAAATCTCTCGGCCTTACCAAGATTGGCGACAGCATCGTTCTTGCGAACGATCAAGTTTTGGCAGGCAAACTAAAGGTTATCGGACATCTCGTAACAGTAGAAAACGCGTAACTTTAACTGCCAAAAGGGCAGAAATTGGTTGAATAAATCAATTACACAAAATCAATTTCAACAAGGAGGATAAAAAATGAAGCTCCATGAACTTTCACCCGCTGCTGGATCAGCAAAAGCAGCTTGGCGCAAGGGAAGAGGTCCTGGCTCTGGAAACGGCAAAACCGCAGGAAAGGGTCACAAAGGTCAAAACGCTCGTTCAGGCGGTGGCGTTAGAGTTGGCTTTGAAGGCGGACAACTTCCACTTTACAGAAAACTCCCTAAGAGAGGTTTCAACAATAAATTCGGTAAAGAATACGCTATTATCAATGTTAGCACACTCAACCAGTTCGCAAATGGCGAAATCGTAAATATCGAAGTTCTTATGAATAAGGGTATCATCGACAAGGCTTGCGACGGTCTTAAGGTGCTTGGCAACGGTGAACTCAAAAAAGCTATCACTGTCGAGGCTAAGGTTTTCTCAGCAACAGCAAAAGAGAAAATTGAGGCTGCAGGCGGAAAAGCCGAGGTGAAATAATTATGTTTCGAACTTTGGCTAATGCCTGGAAAATTCCAGATTTAAAGAAAAAACTATTATTCACGCTTTTCATCATTCTTATTTATAGAATAGGCGCATGCTTGCCTGTTCCTTTCATCGAAAGCGGTGCGCTTGAAAACGCATCAATGGGAAATGGAACAATACTTGGATTTGTAAGTATCCTTTCAGGAAACGCATTCCAGTATGCAACGCTTTTTGCTCTCGGTGTATCACCATACATCACAGCATCAATCGTTATCCAACTTCTTACCATTGCAATCCCCGCACTTGAAAGACTTGCAAAGAAGGGTGAAGAAGGCAAAGAAAAAATAGCACAAATCACTCGCTACATTACAATCGGTATCTCCATTGTAACAGCAATCGGTTATTACTTCCTTCTCAAAAACCAATTCGGAGCAATCAGACAAGGTTATGAGGGTGCATTCTATGCAGTTGTAATCATCGCGTGTTTGGTTGCAGGTTCATCAGTTGTAATGTGGATCGCAGAAAAAATCAATGTAAGCGGTATTGGAAACGGTATTTCAATCATTCTTTTCGCTAACATCGTATCTCGTATGCCTACAACAGGAATTGCAATGATTAACACAATCATTGATCGTCCTATCGGCGGAACAGTATTCGCAATCTGCTATGCAGCAGTAATGCTTGCACTTGTATGGTTCGTAATCTACATCTCCGATAGTGAGCGTAGAATCCCTGTTCAATACGCAAAGAAAGTTGTTGGAAGAAAGATGTATGGTGGACAAAGTTCCAACCTTCCAATCAAACTTAATATGACAGGCGTAATGCCTATCATCTTCGCAAATGCAATTCTCACACTCCCCGCAACAATCGTTGGATTTACAGGTTATCCTGAAAACACATTCTGGAGATCAGTTCTTCTTCAGTTTGACCCATCTAACTCAAACTATGCGTGGACATATGTAGTGCTTCAATTCCTACTCATTATTGCATTCGCATACTTCTATGTTGCAATTTCCTTCAATCCTATCGAGGTTTCAGGAAACTTGCAGAAGAACGGTGGTTCAATTCCTGGTATCAGACCTGGAAAGGCAACTTCCGACTTCATCTCTAAGGTTCTTTCAAGAATTACACTCATCGGCGCTCTTGCCTTGTCTGTAATCTCAGTTCTCCCACTTATCATCAAGTTCATTATGGCATACATTCCAAAGGTGCAAGATTTCTCCAACGGCTTTGCAAACATTGCCTTCGGTGGAACATCAATCATCATCGTTGTAGGCGTAATCCTTGAAACAATAAGAGAGATTGAGGCTCAGATGACAATGCGTCACTATAAAGGTTTCCTCGAATAATATAAGGAGAAAACTAATGAGTAAACTTAAACTTATATTCCTTGGCGCACCTGGTGCAGGCAAGGGAACACAATCTGACATCGTTGCTGAAAAGTATGGAATTCCAACAATTTCAACAGGTAACATGATCAGAGAGGCAATTAAAAACAATACCGAGATGGGAATTGCCGCAAAGGCATACACCGAAAAGGGAGCGCTTGTTCCTGATGAGGTTGTAATCGGCATTATCGCTGAGCGTCTTGCAAAAGACGATTGCCAAAACGGATTTATCCTTGACGGATTTCCCAGAACGGTTCCGCAGGCTGAGGCGCTTGACAAGATGGGCGTTGATATCAACTGTGTTGTAAGCATCGAAGTAGCGGATGATAAAATTGTTGAGCGTATGGGTGGCAGACGCGTTTGCCCATGCGGAGCATCATACCACACTGTGTATAAGCCTTCGGCTAAGGGTGAATTCTGCGACAAATGCGGTGAGAAACTCATTATCCGTAAGGACGATGCACCTGAGGTTGTTTTGAGTAGATTGGAAATTTACCATGCTCAAACCGAGCCTCTTAAAGAATTTTACGGTAAAAAGGGCGTTCTTTCATTGGTAGAGGGACAAGAGGAAGTGGCAGATACCACAGCACTTACTCTCAAAGCAATTGAGGACGCAATCGCTTAAAGTATGATTCCGAGAATTAAAACTCCAAAGCAAATAGAGAAGATGCAAGTAGCAGGTAGAATTACAGGTGAAGCGCTTCTTTATGCAAAGGAATTCATTCACGAAGGCGTAACTACAAAGGAAATAGACGACAGAATTCGCAAATATATCGAGAAATGTGGTGCAAAACCAACATTTCTCGGATATGGTGGTTTTCCGGGTAGTGCTTGCATCAGTATTAATGATGAAGTAATACACGGTATCCCTTCTCACAAACGGGTGTTAAGGAATGGCGACATCGTCAAAATCGATGTAGGTGCAGCAAGAAACGGATTCACGGGTGACAGCGCCGCAACTTTTGCGGTAGGCGAAATCAGTGAAGAAGCACAAAAACTTATCGATGTAACAAGAGAAAGTTTTTTTGAGGCAATTAAGGCTATTGAAAATACACCAAATCCAATAATTATGGACATCGGAAAGGCAGTATCGGCGCATGCTGAGAAAAACGGCTTTTCGGTAGTTCGTAAATATGTTGGACACGGAGTAGGAGCCGAACTTCACGAGTTTCCAAATGTCCCCAACTATCCTGCCGTAGGCGACCCAAGTTCGAGAATAAAAATCGTTCCCGGTATGACCCTTGCAATCGAGCCTATGATAAATCAAGGCACAAGACTTGTAAAGGAAATGCCTGACGGTTGGACCGTTGTTACAAACGACGGAAAACTCTCGGCACACTACGAACACAGTATTGCAGTTACCGACAACGGAGTAATAATCCTAACAAAAGTTGACTAAGTGAAAAATAAAAGTCTTCTTGTGCGGCTGAATTTTCAAGAAGACCAAGGGCTCGCACAGTCCGTTACTTAAAGTGCGAGAGAATCAAAAATAAGAAAAACCTAAACTTCTAAGGAGCATAACATGGCAAAAGATGATGTTGTAGAATTTGAGGGTGTCGTAACGGAAGCACTTCCTAACGCAACCTTCAAAGTAAAACTGCCTAATGGACACATAGTAACTGCCCATATTTCAGGCAAATTAAGATTAAATTATATTAGAATATTGCCCGGTGATAAAGTAACTGTTGAGGTTTCAGTATATGATCTCTCAAAGGGACGCATCACATGGCGCGCTAAATAAGAAAGGCGGTTTTTATAATGAAAGTAAAGCCTTCCGTAAAGAAGATCTGTGATAAGTGCAAGATTATAAAGAGAAAGGGTACCGTAATGGTTATCTGCGAGAA
>JAZNJK010000139.1:0-2568 GCA_045578005.1 Eubacteriales bacterium
CCGCTTGGCCTCCGACTTCAACAATATGCTTTACATTTGAGGGAGTCGCCTGTTAGTGGGTCATGGTTTTCGGAGAAGCCTGATTTTTCTATTGCTTTTTTATAGCCTGTTGCGATGCGCTCACTAATTTCGGTTTCTCCCATATTTCTAAGGGCTAATGTGAATATGATTTGGTCGGGTCCCCATGCAGGTCCTCTCCAATAGCCGTTTTGGGTATAGAATGGGCTATGGACTGATTCACTTGCAAGGCCGTATGGACACAAGAAATCGTTTTTGAGTTTAGTTAGTATATATTCCTTTATATCGTTAGGAAGTTTATCCTCTAAAATTATCATTCTAAGGGGCATTAGGCTTTGAGGTCTATATATTTCCTCGGTCGTCCCATTACGAATGAAAATTTCTCCGTCCCAAAAATGAGTTACGCACTTTTCCAAAAGTTCGTTTGATAGCATTTTATATATTCTTGTATCGTTACACAAGTTGAGTTTTTCCGCCATTTGCGACAAGACTTCACACTGCACTGTCAAATATGCGAGTAGGTCGGGGGACTGAATGATTTCGGTATTATCAAAGCATGTTGCGTTATCGTTGCCCGAGTCGTTTCCGTGATAATAGCAAGGAGTATTTCCACGGTAATTAAGCCACCAATCCGTGTTCTTTTTCATATAATAATAAAGTTCATCTATAATTTCGATGTCTTCATATTTTTTATTACGCTTTACAAGTTGCTTATAAATCCAACCTTGGATTGGTGGCTTTACAAACGCCTTTTCCATATTTGTGGTGGTAACGGTATCAGGTGTTCTTCCGTGGTTATCCATAAATCTATATGGATAGATTAACTGATTATACGAAAGTTCAAAATCCTTATCAGCCAAGTCGAGAGCGTTAAAGGTGTTATCCCACGACCAAAGTTTACACATACCTGACTTACTCATTACAATCGCATCTCTATCGTAATTGCCTTCGCCCGATATAATATTACTCCACAAAACATATGCGCACTCTTTATCAACTTCATTTTGGCACTTCATCTTTGTTTCCCAAGCGAGATATTCGGTTTTCCTTTGTTCCAAGTATTCCGAGTATGTCAAATCGGTGTAAACTGATTTTTCACTTGTGCTAAGGCGAAGGGTGAACTCATATTCTCCGTTTTCGTCGGGTAAAACTGTTATTTTTATGTAATCCTTGTATATTCTTCTTTCGCTATCTTTTGTATCAAGGGATACTGTGCCTTTGCTAATTTTGAAGGTATGGAATGTGTTGGTAAAGCAATCACAAAGTTTTAGAAGGTTTTTTCCTTCGTAAATATAGTTTGCGTTATACACGCCTTTCATATAAATATAGGTAAAGCATGGTGATTTTCCTTTTCCGTAAAAGGCAATTCCGTCCTTACCGAACAAGCACATTTTATGTGTTTCGTTACCTGCGTTTACTTGAACTTCCCACGGCAAAAAGGTTTCGGTTATTGAAGTTGAATATCCAAGTTCCATAAGTGGGACCATTCCACCATTATGAAGTGAATGTAAAATCAAGTTTTCATTAGTCTTTGCAACGGAAATTAAGGAATTTCTTGCGCTAAAATGGAATTTTTCAAAGTTTAACATAGTTGTTCTCCAATCTTTTAGGACGGACTTTTACCACAAAGGGTTCAAAGTCCGTTGATTTTTAAACGAGTAAATCAGAATTTACAATTTCGCAAATTTCGGCAATTATACTGTCGTCGAAGTCTTCGAATGGCATTGGCGAAACGGGGGCATTAGTAAGAGTTTTGAGCCATGTGAGTCCTGCCGAGTATCTTCCATAATTTGAAAGATGAAAACCGTCACGGCAAAGGGAGTTGCCACCATTTTTATAATCGAATGCTTTTACCTTATTGCGAAGTGCTTGGATAGTATTGCCCGATGGGATTATTTGCAAATTTGTTTCTTTTGCTATTTGATTTGTCGTTTTGCAAATTGCATCAAACATTTTTTCTTGGTCGTTATCATATTTTGAAAAATCACTGTGTGTTGAGTCAATTTCATACGCCCATGTGCGATGCAAATAGAGTTTGGCATTTGGTTGAAATTTGCGCACATAGTCGATAATTTCGTTAAGATATGGTTGATATGAGTCGCAAATTCCTGAATAACCGCTTACCTGTTGCAAGGTGATTACATCAAAGGTATCGCTTTTCAAAATTTGTTCTACCGAATAATTTTCCTTCCATTCTCCACCATTTATGCCGAGTAGATATCTTGCCTTATTTTCTACTATATTATCATAGTGCATTTGTAGGCTACAACCACCGATTGCAAGGTCGATTGTTTCAAGGTCTATACCTCTTTGCTTGGCAAGGGTGTGTAGGTATGCGTGTGCATCTTCGGAGAAACTGTTTCCTATTGATAAAACTTTCATATTTTTTCCTCTTTATTATGCCTGACGGGAATGGAACGAACCAGTTTTGGAACGGACAAAAGTCCCGTCTTCTGTGTTAAAATTTTTTGAAATATTTTTATATATCGGCAAAATTTTGCCTTGAATACAAGCCTTTTGGCTCGTTCTAAAATGCAAAGCACCTTAAAC
>JAZNJK010000140.1:0-2404 GCA_045578005.1 Eubacteriales bacterium
CCCCCAATTTTTGTGCAAATTGCACAAAACAGGGGCTGTTGCATGAATTGTTCGCAAGCGAACATGAATTGACGGCAAGCCGTCATGAATCGCACCTTTGGTGCATGAATTGTGCCGTTGGCACATGAATTGCCTTCGGCATTTGGAACATTGCTCGGGGAATGGTGCTGACGCAAGTTCGATATGTCCCGTTGGGACTCGATATGTTTCGCTACGCTCAACTCGATATGGACTCTGCGAGTCCTCGATATGCAACTTCGTTGCGTCGGATAGCCCGTCGAGGCACTCGACTGCTCGGGGCAAAACAAAAAGCCGAGAAAACTCGGCTTTTTGGGTTATTATTTAGTGTAATCGTAGGAGTAAACATAGTTTCCGCCTGTGAATTTACCAAAGAGGTATTTCATTGACGCGCTTTCGCCTATTATGTAAACTTTTCCGTCCTTACAAACGATTTCCTCTGCCATTGGGGGAGATGTGATATCATCAACCTTGCATTTGCTATCAAGGAATGTGAGCGGAATTTCATCTCCGTTTGGAGTTTTGAATGTGCCTTTGCTCGCATTTGTTTCATCATAAATATAGATATGCGATTTTGAGAGTCCCCACGAGGTTGAGAGGAAAATTTTGCCGTTTTCGTCAATAGTCATACCTTGAATTGCGTCGGTAATTGAGAACGCCTCGGTTGGATATATCGACACAGGGTAAGATGTTT
The DNA here is from genome assembly GCA_045578005.1 of Eubacteriales bacterium. Lineage (GTDB taxonomy): Bacteria > Bacillota > Clostridia > Oscillospirales > CAG-272 > RGIG2000. The sequence goes on from JAZNJK010000140.1 coordinate 713, forward strand.
CGGGGTTTAGGTCGTAAACATAGATTAGTGCGGTGTTCTTGTCACCGCTTGGTGTTTCGATGTGGTGCGATGCGGGAGTTTCATAATCTACCGCACGATAGAAGTTACCAACATAGAGTTTATTTCCTATCGCCTCAACGAATGCAACACCGAAATCGTTATCAATTTTATCAAGCATTGTCGCCTTATCATCGGTATCGAAAATGTCCGCAAGTTCAAAGAGTGAAAATCCTTTTCCGTCGGCAATGTATGCGTAATCGCCATAAACTGTGATACCGCCAACATGACTTGTGAACGGATTGCCGTCCTTGTCATAAAGGTCGATTTTTCTCGGTTTGCCCTCGCCATTGTCGGAAATGATGTAGACCATTGACGGACTTTCTGTGTCTTTATGATAGCCTGTATAGAGGAACACTCCGCCATCTTCGATATACTCAAATCCTTGTGGAACGCTACCGCCCCAAAGACCTGGGATTTTGAATTCCTTGTCGGCATCTTTATAGAAGTCGGCAAATACGATATTTTCGCCTATCGAAAAACCGACAAGAACGAGAAAGACGAATGCAAGCACACTACATACTGTGATGAGTGTAATTTTTGTCGCTTTATTCATTTTTTTCATTTTAATTCACCTTTTTATTTATTATTCCTCGACGATTGGTGCGGGGATGTGGACAAATTTCGGGGTTTTTGTAGCAGTAACACTAACAAAACCGTCACTTGCTGTAAGGTCGGATTTTGCTCCGTCTCCATACTCGCCCACAAGTTCAATAAGTGTCGCTCCCTCGCTTGACGGGATAAGCACATTTTCGATAACATCATCACCGTCGGTTGCGTTCCATACTGCGTAAATCTTATTTGCGCTCGCATCTTCAAACTCATAAATCATCGCACCCTGTCCGTTATTAACGACGGTTTTGAATGTGTAGCCTGTGAGTGTTTTTCTTGCGATTTGTAGGTAGTAGTTAGCAAGTTTTGCGCCATTGTCGGCGGTGATTGTGCCAAATCCGTTATATTCGCTACCATCAATGTCTTTGAGTTGGCAAATTGATGCGTTGTCAACACCGATACCCGCAAAAATGAGCATTGAGCGGACAAGATAATCGGCTTGTTTTTGCTCGGTTGCGTAATATTCGCTCGTCGTGTCAAGAGTGTTATATCCAAATCCCTTTATGAAAAGTTCGATATGGTTATAATTTTCATCTCTATATTTCGCCATTTTAAGAAGTTCGCTGTCTTCGGCAAGATAAACGCTTTCAGGTGTGACATTTGACGGTGCAAACGCCTCAGTATTAAATGCGCCGACAAATAGCGGTTGCTCACCGGCACGAAGAACGGAAAGTTCTTCCATAAATTCCATAACATAAGCAAGGTTTGGTGATTTTAGCGCACCCATTACGAGTTTGGCTTCCTCATTTGCTTTGATAACGCCAATGTCCTTATCCTCACTTCCCTCACCGTCGTAGGCAAGGCTAAATATCTTTGCGTAATTCTTTGCGCTAATTCCAAGTTCGGGATGTCTTCCTATTTCGATAAGGCGAAGGTTACCAAGCATTTGGTTTTCGTATGCGCTTTCATACTTAAATATCGCTTTTGCAAGGTCGCGATATGTTTTCTTTTGCTCGGGAAGTGGTTTAAATGCGGTGTCTTCAAGTTCCGAAAGAAGAGGAAGTCGGATCGTAGCCATGTCGT
>JAZNJK010000141.1:0-2473 GCA_045578005.1 Eubacteriales bacterium
TTCCTCACGCGCGTTTACATCGCTAAACATTGCAAGCACATCGGGTTGAAGGAGCATTTTTTGAATAAATCTTGAAATTTCCTTAACCTTCGGGTCAGCGAGCCAGTCGTGTTCACCGTTTGAAAATTCACGAAGAAGTGTCGCATAAACGGCAAAAAATCCAAATCCGAATCCCCAATAAGCAGTTCCCTCAACGCACATTCCGTCATCATCGTAACTGTCGAGGTAGTTTTTCATAGATGCTTGAAGACGGGGAAGTTGGCGCTTGAATTCCTCGGGGTCTTCATACATAAGCACACCACCAACCGCACCTGCGCAAACTGCGGTCCAGTTGTTTCCGTGGTTCTCCCAGAAGAATTTTCTTGTGAGGTATGGCTCAATTGTGTGTCGTCTTATCTCGTATGTAATTCTATCAACGAGAAGTTTTGGAAATCTATCTTTAAACAGCGACTTAATCTCTGCCATAGAAAAGGCGAGTGATGCTGCAAAAATGTCGATAAGACCGGGGTCAAAGTCGGCAGGAGTGCGGTCATAATAACTGTTGTAGTGACCAAGTGGTGCCCATGTGTATTCGTTACAAATTTCCCAAACAACCTCAACAAGACTCTTGTAATATTCCTCGTTTTCGGGATAAATAAGAGCGAGAATTGCGACGGATTGAAGTTGACGGAAGTGGTCGGCAACTCCGCCTACATGTTCGTGGTCAAGCACTTGCCAAGCACCTGCACATCTTGGACGGACTGCGAAATACTTTGCGTAAGCCTCGGTAAGTTCCTTTCTGTGACGGGCAAATGCCTCATCGTTTCTAACTCTTTCCCAAGTTTTGGGATCTCTTGCAATATCAAACATAAAAATCTCCTTGTCGGGCATGAAATTTTGCGTTTTGCCCGCTAAAATAATGATACCATATATTGCATAAATTTTCAATAATAAATTGATTTTTATTTGTAAATATGATACAATATTTTTGTGTAAAGTTGCGAAAACACGCATTTTTGCAAAAAAACACGAAAAATAAAAATCTCAACGGCAAAATAATGCCCAATTTGAGTAAAAAAGAGGTAAAAATGAAAAAAGTTTTAGTAAGTTCATATCCCGCAACAGGTTGGAATGAGTCAACCCCACTTGGCAACGGAAAAATCGGAGCAAGTGTTTACGGGGCGGTGTTTGATGAGCGAATTTTGATAAATCACGAGGATCTTTATAACTGGAAATGCGACAAAGGTTATCCCGACATTTCAAGCGAACTTAGTGTTGTCCGTCGTTTGATGGACGAGAAAAAATATAAAGAGGCAAACGACCATTATACAAAAAAGATTGCCGAAACGGGCTTTAAGTCAAATAAAGGAAAGTTTTTCCCCGCATTTGATATTCATATGATTATTGACACCGAGGGCGCACCCGAAAATTACTCTCGTGAACTCGATATGGAAAATGGTGTTTGCACAGTGTCCTATACTGAAAACGGTGCGAGTGCCAAGCGAGAAATTTTCGTTTCGCAAGAAAAGGGTGTTGTCGTTGTCCGTATTCAAAAGAGCGTTCCTTTCGGTATTAGAGTTAGCCTTGAAAGACACGATATGACCGACTATGTGGATAACTTCTACTGTGATGAGTTTTCTTCGGTAGCAAGTGACGGTTGTGTTTATAGCGAGAGCAAAACAGGTGGCGGACTTCACTTTACAGGAATGGTGAAAGTTCACGAAACTGACGGAAAAATCACCTCAGGTGGAGAAGATAAGGCGCTCAATATTGATATGACAGGAAGTGCCACACTTAAAGACTATGTGAAGATAGAAAACGCAACAAATGTTACCTTGACCTTCTTGACCGATGGCACGGTTAAAACATTTGGCGAACTTAAAGATATGCTAAATAGCGTGAGCGAGTCAACCGATACGCTTCTTGCACATCATAAAAGCGCATTTTCAAAGGTCTTCAATAAAACAAGGCTCACTCTCGTCCCCGAAGATAGCGAAAACGCATCAAATGAGCAACTCCTTTTAAACAGTTACTCGGGCAAAATCGACTTCCGTTTGAGCGAGAAAATGGCGGACTTCGGCAGATACCTTCTTATCTCGTCATCTCTCGGTTGCGAATACCCCGCAAACCTTCAAGGACTTTGGAATGGCGCATACTCTCCCGCTTGGGCATGCACATTTTTCAATAACGAAAATATCCAAATGGCATATTGGCAAGCATATGCGGGCAACCTTGCCGAAACGACACTTCCTTTGTTTAACCTCTATGATAAATTTAAGGAAGACTATCGCTATAATGCGAAAAACCTCTTCGGTTGCCGTGGACTTCTTTTGCCTCTCTTTATGGATAATGGAAACGGCAAAAAAGAGAATACCCAACCCCACGTCCTCTATTGGACAGGCAGTTCTGCGTGGATAAGTGCGATTTATTACGACTATTATCTATATACGGGAGATGAAAAGTTAAGTCGGAGGCCAAGCGGTCTTAGGAAGAC
>JAZNJK010000142.1:0-4353 GCA_045578005.1 Eubacteriales bacterium
TTTCGCTTCCTAATATAATAGCGCCAAGCGGATGTGCCTTTGTAGGTTGGTTCGAGGATGAAGAATTGACAAAACCGATTCCAAAAATCGAAAAAGGCTCTTACGGCAACAAAACCTTGTATGCAAAAACTGTTCCTCTTATATTCGTTCTTAAAGAAGACACCTATGCTCTAAACCGCTGTGATCGTAGCGCAATAACAGCATCTATTCCGTCAACCTACAATGGAAAAAGCGTAACCTCGATAGATGAACAGGCGTTCAACGATTGCAAAAATCTTACAAGCATAACAATCCCCGATAGCGTAACCGTGATAGGTCAATGGGCGTTCATGAACTGCATCTCGCTTACGAGCATAGATATTCCAAGTGGCGTTAAAGCAATAGGGCAAAACACCTTCCGTGGCTGTTCTAAACTCGAAAGCGTTACTATTCCAAATACCATGACATATTTAAGTCACTTCGCATTCAGCGGTTGCTCTTCGCTTAAAAGCGTTACTATTCCAAGCAGCGTTACCGAAATAGGTTGGGGCGCATTCGGATTTTGTTCCTCGCTCGAAAGCATTATCATCCCAAGTAATGTGACCGAAATGGGCAAAGATGTGTTCTACGGTTGCAAGAATCTTAAGATTTTCTGTGAGGCGACAATCAAGCCGAGCGAATGGGTTCTTTCATGGAATCCCGACAACCTCCCTGTTTATTGGTATAGCGTAATAAAGCCGGTCACAAGCGGTGGCAACTATTGGCACTATGGAGAAAATGGCGAAATTGTCGTTTGGGAATAACTAAATAACAAAAAAGAGCAACATTCGTTGCTCTTTTGTTTTTGCTGTGTTTGTTGCAGTAGCCCAAGGGCGTAGCGAAATGCGTGCGTATTGCAGTAGCCCTTAAACTGTTTCTCCGTCTACGGTAACCTCTGCCCCGTCAACATAGATGCTATCACCGAACTCAAATGGTGCGTCGGGAATGAGGTTTGGCACATTTGGTTGAAGGTCCATTTTGCCAATGAAGTATGGGTGAGTTGAACCGCGCTCCGCTTTGAATGTGCAACCGTCGATTGACACGCCCTTAACATTGTTACCGTCACCTACGATAAGTGCGGGATTTTCGTGAACGAAGTGGCAGTTTTTGAATGAAATGTTGGAAAGTGTGCCTGTTGTGTCCTTTGCACATACAACGATAGGCTCACCCTTGCCCCACCACCAACCGCCATAAATCTTTGTGTCGGCTACGATGTTTTCAAAGTGCGCATTTTCAACTACTCCGTCATCGCCTGTGAATACTGCGATTGCACGGTTTGAACGAATGATTTTAATATCGTGAACATTGATGTTTCTAACCTTACTATAAAGGTGACCGAAACGGATTGCTGCGCTACGGGACGACATAAGACAGTCGTAAATCTCGATGTTTTCGCACACTCCCTCGGTGTTTGTGATGCAAGTTCCTGCAAAACAGTCGTCACCGCAAAGGAATGTGGAACCTCTGACGATGATGTTTCTTGATGCGGTGCAATGCACACCGTCGTTGTTTCCTATTCTGTTGTGGTTGTCAACATAGATGTTTTCAACTAAAATGTTTTCACAGTTTGAGAAAACGATTGTCCAACATGGTGAGTTGAAAATCTTAATTCCGTCAATAGTTAAGTTCTTGCAGTTGTTGAAAAAGATAGGTTGTGTTGGACGGGCAACAAGACCAATTACCATTTGCTCGGCATATTCCTTTGTTACACTCGCCTCATCAATAAACGGGGGACAGTATGCGTCAAAGTCGAAAAATGCGTCGCCATTCATTTGAATTTTGCCCTCACCCGTGATGCGAATGTTGTCAGAGTCGAGCGCATAAATTAAGGAAATTGTCTTTTTCATCTCGTTGTGGTAAAATCCACAGTCACGATAATGCTCAATGTTGCGTGAGCCAACAAGTTCCGCACCCTTTTCAAGTCGAATTGTAAGGTCACTCTTCAACGCAATAGTGCCTGTTACATAATATCCCTTTGGGAAAACGAGTTCATCTCCCGCCCCCGCATTGTCGATAATCTTTTGAATTGCCTCGGTTTCAAGCGTGACTCCGTCACCTTTCAATCCAAGTTCTTTTACATTTAAAATTGCCATTTTTTCTCCTTTTCTTAATTCTCACTTTTCTTTGGAAAAAGAAAAGTAAGACAAAAGAAATCATTGTGAAATAAATTATTTTTACGACAGTTAGGTCGTGAGCCGAACATCAATCCATCGCCATTTTTTAAGGCGATTAGAACAAGTTAGGCAAGGCGCACCACAGCCGACAGGCGAAGGCTATCTCCCGATAGTCAAGGTTGGCGGCGAGGAGCAACGACGATTAACGCCGTTATAATCGCCTTAAAAATTACCAGACGGAACCCCAGTATACTTCGGGCCCCATATTATTCCATGTCGAACTCCATGTAGAAGGCGCTTCAAACAGGTAGGTCATTATTACTACTTGTTCGCTTCCTCTAAATATTCTTGTGCCTACATTTACGAGGGATTCAGGAAGGATTATGCTTTCGAGGGACTCACAGAATGAAAATGCTGCGTCGCCAAGGGTATGAAGTTTTGTTGAGAGGTTGATTGTTGTGAGTGATGAGCAACGAATAAATGCGTTGTCACCGATTGATGTAACCTCATCATTCATTTTAACCTCTTTAAGACCTGTGCAGTATGAGAAGGCATAACTTCCGATTGTTTTAAGGTCTTGTGGGAGTGTGATTTTTTCAAGTTTTTTGCAGTTTGCAAATGCGTCCATACCGATTAATGTAACGGTTGCGGGGAGGTTGATTCCTGTAAGGGCGGTGCAGTTTTCAAATGCACGGTTTCCTATTTCGGTAACTGAGCCCTTCATTACAACGCTTGTAAGCGATACACAGTTTGAGAATGCACCATTACCGATTTTAACGATATCCTCACCAAGTTCAACTTCGGCAAGATACATACAGTCGGCAAACGCATTTTCACCTATTGTTGTTACCTTTCTACCCTTGTAACTCTTAGGAATATCGCTCTTAACGATTTTTGTTATACTTTTATCATTGCAAGTAATTGAGTAACTGTCGTCCCTATTTTTCTTATAGGTCCACATTTCGTCAGCGTCCTCTTCTTCCTCCTCCTCTTCTTCCTCTTCTTCCTCGGAAGTTGATGTTTCTTCGTTCAAGTCACACGACATAAGCATCAATGGAAGGAGCATAAGGAGTGCCAAAAGTAATGCAAGTAATTTTTTCATATTAAATCTCCTTGGTATAAATTAACTATATTATTTTAACATTTTTTAATGTGCTTGTCAACTTTTTTTGCATTTATCGTCATTTTGACTTAACAAACTGCTCAAATGCTGTTGCAACGAGGTCAAAATCCTCTTCATCAACGACTTTCAAAACCTCGGCAAGAAAGTCAAGAGTGCGAGGAGTTGAGCCGAGTTTTTCTCTTGCCTCGCTTGACAAAGAGAGCCTTTGAAGTTCCTGTTTGATTTCGGCACTGATACCTCTTTCCGTGATACAGGCATTAAATTTTCTAAGTGAGTCAAATAATGATTCCATAATTACCTCCTATTTGCCGAATTTTGCACCTTGATAGGAATTTCGGCGATAGAGTTCTTTATCTATTTCATTTATCACTGCGGTCTTTTTAAGACTCCAAAGCGGTGCTAAAAGTGTTGACCTTTCACCGTCGCCCGTCACCCTTTCAACGACTGTATCGGGTGGGAGAATTTCAAGTTGGTCGCAAGTGATTTTTACATATTCGTCCATTGTAAGAGGGGCATATTCACCATTTTTATAGAGTTTTGCAAGTGGTGTTCCCTCGATTATGTGAAGAAGGTGAATTTTTACTATATCGGGCGCAAGTAACGATACATCATGCGCTGTTTTCATCATTTCGCCATAAGTTTCGCTCGGCAATCCGTTTATTATATGGACCGCTATTTTGACATGCGGTGCGCCACTTCTAAGCCTTTGAAACGCATCGACAAATTCGCTATATGTATGGCATCGGTTTATAATTTTGGCGGTGTTGTCGTTTGAACTTTGCAAGCCAAGTTCCACAGTTACGGGGATTTTTGATGAAAGTTCGCTTATGATTTTTATTTTTTCATCTTCAAGACAATCGGCACGAGTGGCAACATCGACCATTACCGCACCGTCAAATGCGCTAACAGTGTTTAGAATTTCCCTCAATTTGTCGGGGGAAGTGTGCGTATTTGTGAATGCTTGAAGATATGGAATAAACTTTGTTATGCTTTTCCACTTCGATAAAACGAGTGATTTTTGTGACTCGTATTGCTCGACAAGTGACTTTGTCATATCGAGTGTTGTCGCACGGCTACCGCCCGAACAGTAGATACAAC
>JAZNJK010000143.1:0-3716 GCA_045578005.1 Eubacteriales bacterium
ATCGTTGCCATAGCGTTTAAGTTTGGAGTTCTCAACACAATAGCACTCCTACTTGTCGCATTTTCAATGGTCGCATTTAGCGGATACTTCGGTCTTTGGCTCGGTCTTAAATTCCCGAAATTCGATTGGCAAAACGAAACCGTCGCAGTAAAACAAGGCTTTGCCGTGTTCGGCTCAATGTTTGGCTCAATGATATGGTCAATGTTTTTCCTTGCAATTTCGGTAATTCTTGCCATTTTGACAGTGCCATTCTATTTGTCAGGTTTAATCTTTATCGTAGCAAATGTAGTCGTGTGCCTAATTATTCATAACTATTTTGGAAAAGGCGGTAGCACCACTTTTGCAAACCTTCAACACTATTAAAATAAAGAAAAGTAGAAAATTATGAAAGAACTTTTATGTCCTGCGGGTAACTTTGAAAAAATGAAATCCGCAATCCTCTACGGAGCAAACGCAGTTTATCTTGCCTCGGATATGTTCGGTATGAGAGCGCAAGCCGATAACTTCACTCTTGATGAACTTAAAGAGGCAACCGAATACGCCCACGCTCGTGGAGTTAAAATCTATGTAACAGTAAATACAATGCCCCATACAAACGAGTATGAAAGGCTAAAAAAATACCTTGTCGCACTTGATGAAATCGGTTTTGATGCGCTTATCATTTCCGACCTTGGAGTGTTCACTCTTGCAAGAGAAATAATTCCAAATATGGAAATTCACATTTCAACACAGGCAAGCACTGTTTCCGCCTATACAGCCACAGCATGGCACAAAATGGGCGCGAAAAGGGTAGTCCTCGCAAGAGAACTGTCGCTTGATGAAATAAACGAAATAAGAGCCAATACACCAAAATCACTTGAACTTGAATGTTTTGTTCATGGCTCAATGTGTATTTCGTATAGCGGTAGATGTTTGCTCTCAAACTATTATACAGGAAGAGACGCCAACCGTGGCGCATGCGCTCAACCGTGTAGATGGAATTACAAAAATGCGTCACCTATATCCTTCGCTGAGGAAAAACGCATTGATGATAACCTCACCCTTGAAGAGTATAAGGAAGGCACATTTGTTATGTCATCTAAGGATATGTGTATGATAGAACACATTCCTGCCCTTATGAAAAGCGGAATAGACAGTTTCAAAATCGAAGGAAGAATGAAAAGTGCCTACTACACCGCAATCTGTGCAAATACCTACCGAATGGCGATGGATGAATACTTGAAGAACCCAAGTGAGTATAAATTCAACGAAAATTGGCTACGAGAGTTAAATAGCGTTAGCCATAGGGATTACGCAACAGGATTTTATTTTGATAACCCAATGGATAACCCTCAAACAGTTACAAATATGGGATATCTTCGTGAAAAAGCCTTCCTATGTGTCGCGCAAACCGATATTGATAGCGATGGTTACGCAGTCTTCATGCAAAAAAATAAACTCAGCGTAGGTGATGAAGTTGAACTAATCACCCCAGGAAAATGTGGAACACCGTTCACCGTTACCGAACTGCGTGACCTTGACGGCAAAATCATCGAAAGTGCGCCACATCCCTCGATGCTTTTTAAAATCAAGTCCCCAATTCCCGTTAAAAAGGGCGATATTTTAAGGTCAAGCGAAAGGTAATCACAAATGGAAACTTTTATCGAAATATTAAAAGCGATTTTCATCGGCATCGTGCAGGGAATTACCGAATGGTTGCCCGTGTCAAGCACAGGACATATGATAATTGCAAATGAGTTTGTTAGGCTTGATGTTAGTGATGCGTGTTGGAATCTTTTCGAGGTCATCACCCAACTCGGCTCAATTTTGGCGGTCGTGATTTTGTTCTTTGATAAACTAAATCCCTTCTCAAAAAAGAAATCACCCGAACTCAAAAAACAAACTTGGACACTTTGGCTCAAAGTCATAGTTGCAGTCCTTCCTGCCGCTATAATCGGAATACTTTTCGAGGACTTCCTTGATAAAACATTCTATAAGTTCGTTCCCGTTGCCGTCGCACTCATCGTATACGGTATTTTGTTCATCGTTATCGAGCGCATAAACAAAAATAGAAAAATGAAATACGAAAGTGTTTACGACATCGACTATCCAACCGCACTCAAAATAGGGTGTTTTCAAGTTTTGGCACTAATTCCGGGAACATCGCGCTCAGGTTCAACAATTCTCGGTGCATCAACCGTAAAGGTTTCAAGAGAGGCATCGGCAGAGTTTTCGTTCTTCCTTGCCATTCCCGTAATGCTCGGAGCAAGCGCTCTTAAAGTGCTTAAATTCTTACTCGACGGAAGCACACTTAATCTAACAGAAGTAATAGTCCTTTTAACAGGCACTTTGACCGCTTTTGTCGTGTCCCTTGTAGCAATCAAATTCCTTATGAGTTTCGTTAAAAAACACAGTTTTGAAGGCTTTGGTTGGTATAGAATTGTCCTCGGTGCAATCCTTATAGTATACGCTTTAATAAAATAATATAAAAAATTTTCAAAAAACAGTTGCATATTTAAAAAAAGTGTGATAATATATTCGTGGCAAAAAAATAATATAAAATAGGAGAAATGAAAAATGACCTACAACAAGAAAACAATCGAAGATGTAGAAGTAGCAGGCAAGAGAGTTCTTGTTCGTTGCGACTTCAATGTTCCGCTCAAGGATGGCGTAATCACATCCGACAAGAGAATCGTAGGAGCACTTCCTACAATCAAGTATCTTCTTGACAACGGCGCAAAAGTAATTCTTTGCTCACACATGGGCAAACCACACAGCATTCTTACCGAAGGCTTTGGTCTTACCAAGAAAGAAAAGAAAAAGGTAGAGGCTATGCCAGAGGCTGAAAGAGAAGCAGAAACAAAGAAACTTCTTGAAAAGGCTCTCGTAGACGATAAGAAGAAACTCACACTCGCTCCTGTTGCAGTTCGCCTTAATGAACTTCTTGGCGAAGGCACAGTAGTATTCGCTGAGGACATCGTAGGAGAAGACGCAAAGGCTAAGGTTGCTTCACTTGAGGCTGGCAAGGCAGTTCTTCTTGAAAATGTTCGTTTCGACGCAAGAGAAACAAAGAACAATCCTGACTTTGCAAAGGAACTTGCAAACTATGCCGACCTTTATGTAAACGACGCATTCGGAACAGCACACCGTGCACACGCAACAACAGCAGGCGTTGCTGACTATCTTCCTGCGGTTTGCGGTTACCTCATTCAAAAGGAAATCGGCGTAATGGGTAAGGCTCTTGCTGATCCTGCTCGTCCATTCGTAGCAATCCTTGGCGGTGCTAAGGTTTCCGATAAGATCGGTGTTATCAATAACCTTCTTGAAAAGGTTGATACCCTCATCGTTGATGGCGGTATGGCATACACATTCTTCAAGGCTATGGGCTACAATGTTGGAACATCACTTTGCGAAGATGATAAAGTTGATCTCGCTAAGGAAATGATGGCAAAGGCAGAGGCTAAGGGCGTTAAGTTCCTTCTCCCAGTTGATAACAAACTCGGTAAGGAATATGACGAAAACACTGACTCAATGTTCTGTGACTCTAACGCATTCCCAGAGGGATGGATGGGACTTGATATCGGTCCTAAGAGCCAAGAACTCTTCGCTGACGCAATTAGTGGCGCTGGCACAGTAGTATGGAACGGTCCTATGGGCGTTTCCGAGTGGAAGAACTTTGCATCAGGAACTGAGGCAGTTGCTGAGGCGGTTGCAAATAGCGGTGCTATCTCAATCAT
>JAZNJK010000144.1:0-2237 GCA_045578005.1 Eubacteriales bacterium
CTAAGACCGCTTGGCCTCCGACTTCCCTATCTTCAAACCGCCCTTGAAAATGCGAAAGCAAATAAATATGATAAAATAGTCGTAGTAGGTTATTCACACGGTGGAGCGCTCGCAGTCCTTTGCCATGAATATTTGTGGTTCAATCTTGAAAATATGAGAGATAAAATATATACCTATGCCGTAGCCCCACCAAGAGTAATATGGGGAAAGGTTGCTCACCTTGAAAATAGATGGCAACACTTAACCACCGTAATAAATAAAGGCGACCTCGTTCCAACTTTGCCCCCAAAAATCCTTGGATATACCCATGTCGGCAAAATTCTCGAAATAGGTAAAAAGGGAAAATATTCGAGAGTAAATGCCCACCGCCCCGAAAATATCTTTGCCGAACTCATTAAATATGAAGAAAAAGAAAATAACGGTCACTGACCGTTATTTTTGAGTTATAGTGATTTTATTTTCGTCGCAAAGGACATTAATGTTTCCGTCTTTTGTTTGATATGCGTGAACCATATATTCAATGAGCAAATCAATCGTTCTATCATCGACAGGATTTTTGCCCGAACAAGTAATCGCACCGTATTTCGGCTTAACTTCATCGAGAAATTCTCGGTAATTTTCAAGATAATTTCCGTGATAAGGCAATTTTACAAAATCGTGCGCACCTATCTCACTCTCGGCAAGTTCCGCAAGACGCAATTCCATCGCATCACCGCAAAAGAGAAACCGCCTTTCCCCACAGGTGAGTGAAACCACAAGCGAGGAATTGTTGCTTTGCTTTTCGGTGTATTTTTGCTTTTTCGGTGCATCAATTAAAAACTCACAACCGTCAAACTCAAAGGAGTAATTTCCGTTTAGAATAATAGGAGTAATGTTCATTTCTTCCATCGCCATGTGATAAAGCGTGTATTCCTCGGTGAGCGGAGCATATGCCCCCTCAATAACTGTCGATACATTAAACGAAGAAATAATTTCACTTGCTCCGCCAATGTGGTCCTTGTCAGGGTGCGTTAAAATCAATGTGTCAATCTTGTCATATCCCGCATCACGCATAAAGTCCGAAATGTCGTTAACATTCTTGTCCTCACCCGTGTCAATCATCACAATGTGCGACCCTGTGTTTATAATAATGCAGTCCGCCTTGCCAATTTTAAGTATGTCAACCTCGCATGAAGGAGTTACCTCACTCTCGGAAAATGCCCCCTCACTCGATGACTCGGTATCATTACAGGAAATCATAAAAAAGCATAATAAAACCGCTAAAATAACGAAAAACCCTGTCCGCCTTTTCATTCCCTCACCCCCGTAATAACTCTTGTTAATGTTATTTTACCACAAAACCACAAAAATATCAAGGTAAAAAATATTTGAACTATTCAACTAACTATATTTTTAAATCCTTTAAATGTCCGTCGTAGCCGTATTTATAGATGTAGAAATTCTCTCCGTCAAAGTTAATCTCCGCCAAGGATGCGTTGACTACCCAAGGAGTGTTTTTCATTTTTGTTAAGGGCAAACCTTGGACATAGCATTGCAATGCACGAATTACCGATGAATGAGAGCCAATCAAAACAGTTTTTCCGTCTTCTTTCACTCCGATTTCTTTAATCTTTCGAACAACTCTTTCTTGCAAATGCGCCATTGATTCTCCACCATGAGGGACAATTGTTCCGGGGTCTTTCGCCCACTTGCCATAACCGTCATCAAAATCATTCTTTATTTTTTCAAGCGTCAATCCTTCCCACTCTCCGAAATCGAATTCCGTAAGATCATCTTCCGTGATGATTGGCAAATTTAACTCATCTGCTACACCCTTTACAGTGTTGCATGCTCGTGAAAGCGGACTTGAATAAATTACATCTATTTTATATGTTTTTAAAATATACTCGCTTACCGCCTTTGCCTGTTTTTCCCCCAAGGAAGAAAGAGGCGCTTCCGCATTACCAACCAAATAACCGCACTCGTTAGCCTTGCTTTGACCGTGCCGAACTATAATAAATTTCGTCATATGTCGTATCCTTTATTTTGAGTTTTTGCTATTATATCATAAGTGTAACCCTTTTTCAATATGGCGCAAAGAAAAAATAACTCCTCAACTTATAATTACAAAAAATGCTCTACTTTTGTAGAGCATTTTTGTTAATTGTTAATTATTACGAGCGAAGAAATCATTTGCAAGATTCTTCAACAGCAACAGCAACTGCAACAGTCATACCAACCATTGGGTTGTTACCAGC
>JAZNJK010000145.1:0-3092 GCA_045578005.1 Eubacteriales bacterium
AGCGCGTAAACACCAGGCTTCGAGGCTATTACCAAGGAAATTTTTCCGTTTCCAAGTTCTCCTCTTTTTTCAGCATCAATAAGAGCCTGTAAGTTCGTGCCTCCGCCAGAAACGAGAACCGCTATCTTTGTAGTTAGCATAGAATTACGCCCTCATCAGACTTAATGATTTCACCGATAATATATGCGGTTTCACCGTTAGCCTTCAAAATTTCAAGAGCCTTATCAACTTCTCCTTTTGGAACAACAACGCTCATACCAACACCCATATTGTATGTGTTATACATATCTCTTTCAGGAATGTTTCCTGTCTTTTGAATGAGATCAAAAATAGGAAGAACTTTAACTGCGGACTTATCGATTTTTGCAGTAAGTCCTTTTGGAATGGATCTTGGAATGTTTTCGTAGAATCCGCCACCTGTGATGTGAGAAATTCCCTTAACATCAACCTTATCTATCAAAGCAAGAATTGATTTTACATATATCTTTGTAGGAGTCAAAAGTGTCTCGGCAATAGATGCTCCGCCAAGATCATCACAAGGAACGTAAAGTGAATCAGGGTTGTTATCAATATCAAAAACCTTACGAACAAGTGAGAATCCGTTTGAGTGAACTCCGCTTGACGCAAGTGCGATAACAACATCACCCTCTGCCATCTTTGTATTGTCAAGAATTTTCTTCTTGTCAACGATACCAACTGCAAAACCAGCAAGGTCATATTCCTCAACGGGCATAAGACCAGGGTGTTCAGCAGTTTCTCCGCCTATAAGTGCTGCGCCCGATTGAACGCATCCTTCGGCAACACCGCCAACAATATCAGCAATCTTTTCAGGAATGTTTTTTCCACAAGCAATATAATCAAGGAAGAACAATGGCTTTGCTCCACAACAAATTATATCGTTTACGCACATAGCAACTGCGTCAATACCGATTGTGTCGTGCTTATCCATAAGAATAGCCATTTTTACCTTTGTTCCACATCCATCAGTTCCAGAAACAAGAACAGGCTCTTCCATTCCGGCAATTGGCAAGCCAAAACATCCACCAAAACCGCCAACATCATCTAAACAACCTTCGTTTTTTGTGCGTGCAATGTGTTTTTTCATTAATTCTACGGCCTTATATCCCGCTGTAATGTCAACACCTGCCGCTGCGTAACTTTCAGATTTAGAATTTTTCACTTCTTCTTCCTCGCTTTCAATTATTCTCAGAGATTTTATAATCAAATTTATTTATTAGTTTTTCAGGGGCTTCGGTAGGATAGTTTCCGTCAAAACAAGCGGTGCAATATCCGCTACAAGTTCCACTTTCACCAAGTTTTGAAACATCTTCAAGTGGAAGATATCCAAGCGTATCAACATCAAAAATCTTAGTCATTTCCTCAATTGTGTGATTGCAAGCAATGAGAGATTCTTTTGAATCAACATCTGTTCCATAATAACACGGATTTAAAAACGCTGGTGCTGATGAGCGAAGGTGAACTTCCTTTGCTCCTGCATTTCTCAAAAGTTTAACAATTCTTGCACATGTTGTTCCTCTTACGATAGAGTCGTCAACAAGTACCACTCTTTTTCCCTTTACCGTTGCGCTTACAGGATTGAGTTTTATCTTAACCTTATCCTCTCTAACATTTTGTCCAGGAGCAATAAAGGTTCTACCAATATATTTATTCTTTATAAGTCCAATTCCGTATGGAATTCCCGACTCTTCTGCATAACCGAGCGCTGCGTCAAGTCCCGAATCAGGAACTCCGACAACAACATCTGCCTCAACAGGATGAGCCTTGGCAAGGAAAGCACCTGCGCGTTTTCTTGCCTCATGAACTGAACATCCGCAAATAGACGAATCAGGACGAGCGGTATAAACATACTCAAACACGCACATTCTTTCAGGCTTTTTACCACAGTGATCTCGAATTGACTTAATGCCATCCTTGGAAAATACAAGAATTTCGCCAGGTTCAAGTTCTCGAACAAAAACTGCTCCTACCGAGTCAAGAGCGCAAGTTTCACTTGCAATTACATATTCTCCATTTTCTCTTTTTCCGTAACATATAGGATGAAGTCCATTCTCATCTCTTGCTACAATAAGTTTTTGTGGTGACATAACAACGAATGTATATCCACCTCTCAAACGACTCATAGCCTTATTTATCGCTTCCTCAATTGATGCCGAGGTTATTCTCTCTTTTGTGATAATACAAGAAATTATTTCTGCATCACTTGTCGTATGGAAGATAAGTCCTTGAAGTTCGAGTTCTCTCTTCAACTGATCCGAATTAACAAGATTTCCCGTAGTAGCAATAGCAAGTCTACCTTTAATGTGATTTACTACTATCGGTTCAGCATTAACGCGCTCTTTGGTTTTAAGTGTTCCGTATCGAACATGACCAAGCGCCATATTTCCCTCGCCAAGTTTTGCAAGTTTATCTCCTGCAAACACATCATTCACCAGACCTGAGTCCTTGTGAGTTCGAAAAATACCATCGTCATTTATCACTATTCCTGCGCTTTCTTGTCCTCTATGCTGTAAAGCGTAAAGTCCGTAGTAAACGCTCGATGCGACATTGGTCTTTTCCTTTCCGATAATTGCGAAAATTCCCATATTGTATTTCTCCTAATAAAAATTAGTTATTAAATTTATCTTCGATTTCCTTGTTTTTAGTAAGAACCTTTTCTTTTCCCTTTTCTCTTGCGTCCCAAAGTTTTTTGCTAAGTTCCTTTTCGGACAAAGCAAGAATTTGGATTGCAAGCAAAGCCGCATTTGCAGCCCCGTCTATTGCAACTGTTGCAACAGGAATTCCGGAAGGCATTTGAACGGTAGCAAGTAGCGCATCCATTCCGCCTGTGTTTTTGCATGAAACAGGAATTCCAACAACAGGAAGAACTGTGTTAGCCGCAACAGCACCCGCCAAATGTGCCGCCATTCCAGCCGCCGCGATAATAACTCCAAAACCGTTTTCCTCTGCAGTTTTTACAAATGTTGCAGTTTCAACAGGTGTTCTATGTGCCGAATATACATGAACCTCAAAAGGAACGCCGTATTCTTTCAAAACATTGATTCCCTTCTCAACGATAGGCAAATCGCTATCAC
>JAZNJK010000146.1:0-2194 GCA_045578005.1 Eubacteriales bacterium
AATTTGTCTTCCTAAGACCGCTTGGCCTCCGACTTC
Organism: Eubacteriales bacterium; assembly: GCA_045578005.1. Taxonomy (GTDB): domain Bacteria; phylum Bacillota; class Clostridia; order Oscillospirales; family CAG-272; genus RGIG2000. The sequence continues at coordinate 37 of JAZNJK010000146.1, forward strand.
TGGGACAAGACTGACAGAGAGTATGTCAGTGCGCTTATCGAGGTCAAAGTTATGCCACAGGCTGACAAGGGATTTGACAAAATCGCTGAAAAAATCACACAGCACCCCGAGGTAAAGTCACTTTATCTTATGTCGGGCGGATTTGACTTCACCGTTATTATCGAGGGCAAAACAATGAAGGAAGTGGCTTACTTTGTCGCTCAAAAACTCGCTCCTATTGAGTTTGTAACCTCGACAGCAACACATTTCGTGCTTAGAAAATACAAGGATAAGGGTGTTATCTACTCTACTCCGCAAAAAGACGAGAGAGGAAACATACCCCTATGATAAATTACGATTTAATGCTCTCCGACACAGTTCGACAAATTAAACCCTCGGGCATTCGTAAGTTTTTTGATATGCTTGCGGATATGGGGGACGAGGTTGTCGCTCTCACTGTTGGTCAACCCGACTTTGTAACGCCTTGGCACATACGCGAGGCTGCAATTGACTCGCTCGAAAAGGGCAAAACCTACTACACATCAAACGCAGGTATGCCCGAACTTAGACAGGAAATTGCAAAGTATATGAAACGCAAATTTGACCTCGACTACGAAAGCGACGAGGTCGTTGTAACCGTTGGCGGTAGCGAGGCTATTGATATGGCAATCCGTGCCCTTGTAAATGCGGGGGACGAGGTGATTTTGCCTATGCCGTCATTCGTTTGTTACGAACCTATTGCAAGAATGAGTGGCGCAAAAATCGTGCCGATTAACACAAAGGTTGAAAACAACTTCAAGTTGACCGCGAGCGAACTCCGCTCCGCTATTACCGACAAGACAAAACTTCTCATTCTTCCGTTCCCGAACAATCCAACAGGTGCAATTCTTGACAAAGGCGACCTTGAAGAGATTGCAAAAGTGCTACGCGGAACAAACATTGCCGTTTTGTCCGATGAAATTTATGCCGAACTTACATACGGCAAAAAGCATGTATCTATTGCAAACATTGAGGGAATGAAAGAGCGCACAATTATCGCAAGCGGATTTTCAAAGGCTTATGCGATGACAGGTTGGCGTATGGGATACCTTTGCGCACCAAAACCTCTTGCTTCTCAAATGCTCAAATTACATCAATTCGCCATTATGTGTGCGCCAACCGCATCACAGTTTGCGTCTATTGAGGCAATGAAAAATGGTGATGATGATATTGCAAGAATGCGTGCGGAATATAACCGCAGAAGAATTTTCATTCTTGAAGGACTTCGCAAAATCGGTATCGAATGTTTTGAACCCGAAGGTGCGTTCTATATCTATCCAAACATTGGCAAATTCGGTCTTTCAAGCGAAGAATTTTGCGAAAGACTTCTCTATGAACACAAGTGCGCTATCGTGCCGGGCACGGCATTTGGTGATAGCGGTGAGGGGTTTGCAAGAATTTCCTACGCTTACTCCGTTAAGCACATTTCCGAGGCACTAAAACGCATTGAAAACTTTGTAAAAACTTTAAACAAAGGAGAAACAAAATGAACAAAAAACCACTACATTTCTTGATTTTCAAAATCGTCGGTGTAGTCGGTATTGCCGTTCTCGTTTTCGCATTTTATCTAATCGCAACAGGATTTGGCGATTTTGAAAGCAACAATTTTATGATTGGCGGATTTTTAATGCCACTTGGACTTTTTGCTACTGTGCTTGGCTTTATCATTGGTTTCAAACCCGAAATTGCAAAGATGCGCACAAATTCCGCAAAGTATGTTATGGAGCAAAACAAAAGCGACCTTCGTGATATTGCAAATGTTTCCGCCGAGATAAGCAAAGATGCGGTTTCGACTATCGCAGGCGCAGTTAAAGAAGGTGTTTCCGACACCATATTCTGCAAACACTGTGGCGCAAAAATTGATGCCGACTCCAAATTTTGTAGTTCTTGCGGAAAAGAACAATGAAATCGCAAAATCTTTTCAAAGCATAACTTTATATCAAAAAACAGCCACATGTGCGGCTGTTGCCGTTAGGGATTTTTAGTTTATAACAAAAGTGTAGCCCACTATACTTCGCAAAAAGCGAAATATGGTGGGCTTTTCTTATCCACAAAAGATTAAGATAATTTAGTTTTATTTTTAGCCTTGTGGCTAAAAGTTATATTGCTTGTTTTACAAGCAGTTATATTTTGGCTAATG
>JAZNJK010000147.1:0-17087 GCA_045578005.1 Eubacteriales bacterium
CTTCTTGACAAAGAGGCATTTGACAAGGTGGGACTTATTTACGGAATGGGTCACGCAGTATATTCAATTTCCGACCCGAGAGCGCAAATTCTTGAAGAATACGCACGAAAACTCTCCATCGAAAAGGGAATGGAAGATGAGTTCAAACTCTACAAAACCGTTGCCGAACTTGCCCCCGAAATTATCGCACATAAGCGCAAAATCTACAAGGGAGTATCTCCAAATGTCGATTTCTTCTCGGGACTTGTGTATAGAATGCTCGGTCTTCCCGAAGAACTTTACACGCCGATTTTCGCCGTTGCGAGAATTACAGGTTGGAGTGCGCACCGCATTGAAGAAATTCAAAACGCAGGCAAAATCATTCGCCCTGCATATATTGCGGTCAAACCTCTTGACGACTATACACCTATTGATAAAAGATAATAAAAACTTCACTTGCGCCTTAGCGCAAACTTCACTGTGAGCCCATGGCGAACAACTTCACTATCCAAAGGATAACTTCACTTTTGCGATAGCAAAAACTTCACTTGCGCCTTAGCGCAAACTTCACTGTGCATAGCACAACTTCACTTTTGTGTCAGCAAAAACTTCACAAAGCAAAAAAAGAGAGTTAATGGCTAAAACCATTAACTCTCTTCTGTATTTTACCGCGCAAGTTTCGCATTATTTTTGTAAAAAGTGCCGATGTGTCCCGTTTATTTATCAAAATATCTCGATAAATACGAACACGATGAGAAGAATGTCGGCAATGGCATTTACAAGCAGTCCGATGGGCGTAATTTCGATAATGGCGGGGACAAATGTGCCATCAGTCTTCTTAGTTACCATTCCAACACTTGCTCCTATTGCAAGAGTGCAAGCAAACGAAATTAGCGTAGTAAGGAAACATAGGAAAATCCTATCCTTATTTAGTATAACGATGAAGAATGTAAACATCATAGCCATCAAAGCAAGCACGAGGGACGCAAAGAAACATGCGTATCTGTTTCGTGCGTTTTGCTCGTTGTTTGTTGCGAGTTTTGCGCTTTCCTCGGAGATGTTTTTAACAAGTGTGCTACTCTTTGCGGAAATACCACTCGCTACCGAGTTTGCAAATCCACCGCTAACCTTACCGCTGAAATATTCCTTGACGCTATCGGTTGTGGCAGTTTTAACCACCGACTGAATTTTATCTGTGTCGATTTGCGCTTGCGGTTGGTTTTTCAACTTGTTATTTATCTCGGTAATGCCGGTGTTGATTGATGTAATGCTCTTGTTAAGACCGTTTACTGCGTTGACAGTTGCGGTTTTTACACCCTCAATGTCGGTCTTTGTAGCGAGTTTTTTAATAACATCAGTCTTTGCAAGGTCGTTTGCAAGAGTGTTTGTGATTTTCTCGGCAATATCTCTTTTTGCCGTGTCGCTAATTGTGACCTCACTGTCGGTGCAGTTAAGACAACCCGCCTCATTTTCATAAGTCCTCAAAATGCTTTGTAACTTTTGCGGTGTGAGTAGTCCAAGGTCCTCAATCTCCTTGGCAAGTGCGGACGCATCAATGCCCACTCCCCCAACCTTTGTGCTAAGCGCCTTTGCAAGTGCATCAATGTCGATGTTTATTATCATTTCGCCGTTATTTTCCTCAACGGCAGTTGCGTTAGATGTTGTTCCTTTCGATGTGCGAAACTTAACAACAACTTTTGGATAATTATCCGTGCGTCTTTGTGTTCTTTGTGCCATTACTTATCCTCCTTTTTCCAATTGCCGTTAAGTATTTTAAGGAATTCTTCCTTATCTCCATCGTTAAGCACGACTTCTCCCGACAAAATCTTGTCAAGAATTACTTTCTTGCAATCGTTCGCACCTATTTTTGTTGCTACATAGTAATATGTATGACTTGCCTTGCTCTTGTGGAATTTAGCCTTTTCGTTAAACGCTTTCTCATCTTCGGACAGACTGAGCGGTTGTCCGTTTTCATCATAAGACTCAATTTTAAATGAAAATTCCTGGTCTCTTAATGCATCATATACACTAAGAGGAGTTTCCTCGCCGTCGTTCTTTGTAACGACCTTTATTTTTTGCAAGTAATAAACATATGTTCTGTTTATGTCTTTTCCGTGTTTGCTTGGTAAAATGATGAGGTCCGCCTTTGATGCGTTTCTGATATTTATGGAGATTTCTTCCTTTATTTCGTGATAGTCTCCACCCTGTGCCTGCTTTCTTGGCCAAGGTTTACCTGTGTCATAAAGTTCGTTACCTTTTGCATCGACAAAAGTAACTCCTCGAGCCCTTTGTTCTGCATTTGGCACTTCAAGGTCAAAAAGGCTTACAGTTTCATCATCAAATGCGCTACGGCCATCTTTGTAAACAAGTTCTCCGTCTTCCATGAAATGAACTCTCAAAATAGAATCGCTAATATACTCTTCCATTTCAGCACTTGTTATGACCAAAGGTCCCATACATTCGCTAAAATTGTTAATAAGGCAGTGTGCCTCATACTTATCGCCATCGTTGTATACATACATACGAAGCGGTGGAGCAACAACAAGTGGAGTTTCGGTATCATATACAAGGCACGCACCGATTGCAACTGCTGTAAATGGGGTGAGTTCAAGATTTTTGTCGAGAATGTCCATTTGTGTTTGAGAAAGTTTTTTAAGGTCGCATCTTTTTAAAGAGCCATTACCGAGATTTCTTGCGCATTTGTCAAGTCGTCTTGTAACAATCTCCTTTAAAGAATCAATCTTACTACTTCCGCCAACAAAGAGAATTTTCGAGCAATTTGGAACATTAAATTGACCACAGTATTTCTCAACGGTTTCTGCCACAGCATAAAACTCTTTATAGAGATTTCCGCCTACCTTTTTCACGAGTTCGTCAAAATCTACCGGGGGGATTTCGGAATCATTTTTTGAGATTGGCGGTGTTTTTCTAAATACATGGAACTTGTTTTCAATATTTGGCTCAATTTTTTCTATCGCAGGCCAAACACTGTGTTCATCATCATGTAATTTTTCCTTTACATCCGTTGCGTTTTCCACCGAAAACGGTCTGCCGACAAATCCTTTTGCATACTCACAAAGGTCGTTGCCAAGAGCGTCATCGAAACTATCTCCTGCGTGCATGCCAAGTTCCGTTCCACTGCATTGTATAAGTTTTCTTTCGCCGTTTTGATCATTTGCATATTTCATTGCTCGAATTTTTCCGTCAACTCTTTCAACATACGCAAAGTCAGCAGTTCCTGCTCCGATGTCAATAACAAGTGCGCTTTCACCTTCCGTCAAGCCGTCACCGTTGTTGTTGTTTTGAAACCATGCATATCCTGCCAAAAGTGGCTCGGGATAGCAAGCGCTTCTCATCTTTATAGCACTGTTCTTTTTCGTATATTTTTGAACCGCGATTGCAAATCCGTTTTTTACACATTTTTTGAGTTCCTCGGCGTATGCTTTTCCGCAACCGGGAGGACTACCAACAACAAACTCAACATCCGTTGTAAATGCCAATTCACCATTACTTTTGAACACTTGGTAGAACAATTCCGCAAAATATAGCGATGTTTCAGCATTGTTGTTTGTAATATCAATTCTATGTGTTTCGCTTTCATCAACAAAAGTGTCAAAAGCGCTCATGCTTTCGTCCTGAACTCGCCTGTTAAAATTACATTTCACCGCTCTTGGCTCTTCGGCACCCTCTTCGCCTTGACCGATGCGCCTTTCATATTCAGCAAAAGCCTCTTCTCCAATATACCATTGCGTTTTGGAGGTTAAAAAATCTTCAACCATTTGCTTTCCCATATTGAGATCTTCGGAATTATATTCTCCATAATATTGAAAATATGACTTTATTCCTCGGTCATCCGAATAAGCAACATTTTTCATTAACGATCTTATAGGCGATTTTGTTATTTTTCCGTTTTTTTCTTCAATCGAAAAACCAACAATGGCTGTGTTGCCTTGCCCCAAATCGACACCAACAACATCTTTTCTCATGTTTTACTCCTCTTGTATGTTCTCATAAAACCTTTCAAGCGCTTTTTCAACTTCATTTATATATTGACCGCGCATTTCAAGATCTTCGTATTCGGTCGCTTTTTTAATAATATTCTTGATTTGATAAACTGTTGTCTGTGCTTCATATTGACTTTTTCTTTCATTATGAAATCTTTTGTTCTTTGGCAAATAATCATCAAACTCAAAGAGCGCTCCGACAATGGCCTTTTGAACTTCGAGTTCTTTTTCGAGGTTTGCAATTTGCGCTTTAAGTGCTTCTTCGTTTGCGCTACCGCCATTTGATGTGTGGCTTTCAAGCATAACGATTTGCATAACGAGTGAAACTGCAAGTGCAAGACAAACTATTCCGAGAATTGCCTCGCTAACTCCCGCATTTGGCAAGAGTGAACTGAGAAGTGAGATAATGCCAACAAGACAAAGTGCGCCGATGCCAACCCAAGTAACAAGTTTTTTAGGGTCAATATTAATCGGTTTTTTCTCTTTTGGCGCTTTTGGTGCTTTTGCCTTTTTCTCTTTTGGCGCTTTCGGTGCTTTTTCCTTCTTTTCCTTCGGTTCTTTCACCTTTTTAAGAGCCTTCTTTTCCTCTTTATCCTTTTTTGCAAGAGCCTCAACCTCGGCAACATCAATCTCGGTATCGCCTGTTTTTTCCATTTCATCAAATTCCATTTGTTGAATATTCTTTTCTTCCATTTTTCTTTCCTTTCTTGCTTTCGCAAGTCTCCTTTTTATTTGTTTTATTTTTTATCCGTTTCATCAACGATTTTAGATTTTACTGCGCAAATGTTTTTAAACCTTTTATTAAGTTCATCACATATGTCGTATTTTTCCAATCCAAAATCATTTACTATAATCAAGTCTCCGCGAATTTCTTTGTGCAATCCGTTAAACCCTCTTATTTCGATTTTGTCCTCAACTACGAATTCAGTTACATTTGCAAAATAAACATTGTCTATGTTTTTCTTGCCTTCTATACTTGACCCTCTTCCGCCGTTGAGTTTTTTAATTTTAATTCGATGGGCATCGCGCCATTCTTTGATTATTCTCTTGTTTTCAGCAATGTAACCTTCAAGGCTCTTGTCAACCAATGCCTTGCAAGTGTTTTCATCATTGGCATCTACATTGTAATATGTTTGATCACATCCTGGGCAATAAACCTTGTCGCCTCCTGCTGTCTTTCTAGCAACGGCTCGGCAACAAACAGGACAAAGTTCAGTGTTTTTGAGTTTATATGCGACGAGTCCGAACTTATCAAGTTTTGAAACCACCTGTCCCGAAATCTCCTCGGTATTCGCTCTAATACTCTTAATATCGTCAATTATATCGCCAAGTATTACGGTAAAGTTGTCATCGCCAAGGTCCTTGCCCTCTTTTATAGCACGCAAAGTCCTTTCCGCAATTTTCTTAGCGACAGGTTGAGAGAACGAGTTAAAACTGTGACCTAAATCAAAGACCTCGCCTAAGTCCTCGGTGAGTTTTGACTCAACTTTGGAAATCATTTCCTCAAACTTGTCAAATCTTTCAAGCACTTTTCGGTTTATTTCATCGGTGTAGTCGCTTAAAAATCTAATTTCGTCGTAAACTTTTAACACATTTTCGTTTACCGTGTCGATTTTTTGAGAAGTTAACCTTATTTCAAAGATAAGATTTTCTTCACTCTCGTTTATTTTCTTTTCCAAGAGGTCAAATTTTCCTATCAATGATTTTTGATTATTCTCAATCTCGGTTGATATGCTTTCGTAAGTTGCATTCGCTTGCGAAATGACGGTTTTTTGAACCTTTTCTGCAACTGCGCTAATGACACTTGTCATATCTTCCGACTGCTTCTTTGCCATAGCCTCGAAATATTCTTTTTTAAGAGTTTTTTCGGCAAGTTCCTCTACTCTTTTGCCAATTCCGTCAAGGCTTTCGCCAAGGCGCATAACACCTTCATCAATCTTGTCAAGTTCAAGCGCATTTTCCTTAGCGCCAATTTCGACTTTTGCAACCGCACTCATAATCTTTGCCGATTGCTCACGATTGTTCGCTTCAAGTTGATTTATCATCGCCTTGATTTGATTTGTATTTGCCGAAACACCCGAGAGTTCTTGCATTATAAGTGCTTCTTGCTCGATGTTTTGCATAAGCGAGTAATCAATTCCGCAAGCGCAACAGTGAAACGACTCTTCCTTTTCGTTATAGATAAGTCGCTCACCCACATAACCGCATTCGGGACAACGCCTTGCCATAAACTTTGGCGAATGCTCTATCGCTTTAAGTTCGGTAAAGTTGACACTTCCACCGTTGTCAAGTGCGTTTCTTCCAAACACCGATAAAAGAGTGGAAATCATCTTTTCTTCGCTCTTTTTAATTTCCTCTCGTATCTCGTTACTTTCCTTGATGTTATCACGAACGATTTGCTCTTGAAGTATCGAAATGAGGATTTTGTGGTCACTCTCCAAGTCCCAAAAGCATCTTTCAAGGAAATCCTGACGGGCATTTTCAAGCATCTTGACAAACGCATCTTGTCTTCTCTTTCGCGCATTTGGAATATCCTGTGCGCCAACGCCCATATTTCTGAATATCTCTGAATTCTCGGTGAGATATTCTCTTATATTAGTATCAAAAAGGTAGTCGGTAAATATTTTCGTAAGGGCTTTCTTTTCGCCACTCTTTAACCTTTCACCACCGCCAAGTTTTTTGACCTTTTCTTCAAGGTCCGTCGCTTTCGCGTCCTTTTTTAGAACCATTTCTTTGATGACCGCAGTTGACAGTGTGAAAAATTCATCAGTCAAAATTTCCGTGTCGTCAATGTTTAAAATGTATTCTCCGCCTTTTCCGTTTGGAGCGTCCTTTAAATTTTTGTAGACCCTGTATGCGTCACGCTTTTGGTGTGCGCCGAGTTTGATGTTCTCAATCCAGTCGCCTGCGTTTTCGCCAAGGACATTAAGAACAAAGTCAAGCGCTGTGCCACCTAAAAATGCAAGCGACACACCCGCCAAGGACAGTCCACCGACAAAGGTGATTCTTTCCCATGCCTTTTGTAAAAATTCTTTCATTTTCTCTCCTTATCTTTGATTGTCCAGCCAATTTTTAGCAATTTTGTAGATGTTTTTCACATGAGCGAGAACAACATCTTTTGCCGAGGAGTCAATGTAGTTGTCCCTAAATTCATTAAGTTCTTTTTCAAGTTGTGAAATGAACGGTCCCGCCTTTTTTGTAATCGCTATATTCGACACTATCGTGTGCGCTTGGCAAAGTATGTCAAACGCCTCGCTTGATACGACCAAATACCCTGCGGGGAGTGTGATGTTTTTCGCAATAAATCCGGGATTCCAATCCGAACGATACTCCCAAAGTTCACTTGCGATTTTCTCTTTACGAGCGCTAAGTTCTTCAAGTGCGGATTTTTTGCGTTTTCTTCTGAAAAAACTGAAAATTCCCATTTTATCTCCTATCATCGCCCGTCTTTTGCGATTTTGCCTTTGCTTCAAGTTTGTCTTTAAGTGAGATAATCAAATTTCTATTGTCGGTGTTATATGTCGAGGTTGCAAGCGCCCAACCAAGCACGAGCGATTTACCGCTACTTTGTAACCGCTTTGTCAAAATGCCGATACATCTACCGTCTTCATCGAACACAGGTCCGCCCGAACAGCCTTGGTTTGATAGCACATTTGTTCTAAACATGCGCTTGTCTTCCCTGTCGTTTTCCTTATAAGTAATCGACACAAGGTCGCCCTCTATGGCATTAATTCCCGCGCCAAGTTCGTTTCCAAGTAACACAACCTTCGGCTTGTTTCCTTGGTCGATTTCTTTCATTTCATATTCCTTAATGCTCTTTTTATCAAGGTGTATGTCGATTTTCTCAACTGCGCCAATCATATCTTTTGGAACGCATAGAGTGAACACCGCAACATCAATAGCATTTGAACACTCCGCAACTTTAATCTCATACTCACGAACACCGCCATTTAAAACCGCTTTTGCGTTTTGGAGAAGGTTTCCGTTTTCATCGTAAAGCACATGGCGACAGGTAATGCCGTAAAGGCGGAGTGTTTCGTGCGTTACGAGTTTTTTATCGGTTGCCTTTTCATCGTAAAGTTCTCCGTCTTCACCGACAAACTTTTCCACGCCACCCGTTTTGACCTTTTCAAACTCGCAACCGCCTTCTTCCATATCGAAAACAAATCCCGTTCCTTGTGAGCCGTTTGTTCTTATGGCGAAAACCGATGGCAAAAATGTGTCTATGGCGCGTTTAATTCCGTTTTCTTGCACCGTCGCTTTTTCCGATGTCACCGAGAAAACCGACACATCTTTAACTTGCGCAAAAAAGTCCCTTTTAAGTGATGCAAACACTTCTTCTTCGCTAAATCTCTTTATAAGTGCGCCTGTGTCAACCGTCTTTGCGCCACTCTTGTCAAGTTCCTTTACGCAACCCTCAAATGATGATTTAAAGGCGGGGGCGATTTTCTTTCTTATGTATTCGCAAAGCCCTGAACCGTTGCTTGCATAAGCGTAAAGTGTCTTTGCCTTGCCAAGTTCGGTAGCGGAATAATCAAATACATCACTCGGTATATTTTCGCAAACCACCTTGACAAGTGGCAATTCAACCTCGACTTGTCCGTTTACTCGGAATACCTTGTTTTCTCCGCCAAAATGAGCCTCGGTCTTGAAGCCCCAAACAATGTTTATCACGGGAGAAACTCTACCTATTTTAAGTCGTGTCGTTTTTGTCGCCTTATCAAAAGAGCGTTCAAGCACACTAAACTCGTTCTCGTCGGGTAAAATGATATCAAAATCGTTGCCCTTGTCCGATATGACAAGTTCAGAGTATAGCACATCAGCGCTAATTTGTGGATATATTTTCTCTCTGCTCATAATTTTCTCCTTTTGGTTTTGTTCAGGTTTTGACCGAAATCGGCAAAATTCCTACCATTTCGCCCATTATACCTATATTTTATCATCTTTCTATTTGTATGTAAAGGGAATTTTAAAACTAATACTAAATTTTTGTCAAAATTCGCGGGGAAGCCCCCGCAGGCAATCTCCGACTTCATTTAGTAGGAGTTGTTTATACACTCCCCGAGCAATACTCTTCATGGCGTTAGCCAATTCATGCACCATAGGTGCAATTCATGTTCGCTTGCGAACAATTCATGTGCAAAGCACAATTCATGACCAAAGGTCAATTCATGCGATTTATCGCAATTCATGGCGTTAGCCAATTCATGCACCATAGGTGCAATTCATGTCACAAAGTGACAATTCATTTCTATTATCCCTATTCTACCACTCTTTTCCCACGCGTGCGCCACAAAACTGTGGACAATGCCAAATTTTCGCAAAACGAACACGCCTCGCTATCAAGTCCGCTTTTTTCCTTGTTGACAAAACGGAAAAAGAATGATACAATGTAGAGGTAAAAATTTTTAGGAGAAAATGATGAACTACCTATTTTTTGATATCGAATGTGCGAACTGTTTTGACAGTATGGGCAAAATTTGTGAGTTTGGCTATGTGCTGACCGATGAAAATTTATCAACGATTGAAAGTGATATTCTTCTCATAAATCCGGCCTCTCAATTTGAGCAATATGTCATTTGGAAAATCGTCCAATACAAGGTCAAAGATTACCTAAATTCGCCAAAATACCCCGATATGTATGCGAAAATCATCAAACGCCTACTTGAACTCCCCGACACGATTTTGGTCGGTCACGGTGTTTCTAATGATGTAAAATTCCTTCACGATGAGGCGAAAAGATATTCTCTTGATATGCCAAAACTCGATGTTGTCGATGCCTCGGTGATTTGGCAACACTACAACGGTGACAAGCAACCGAGAAACCTCAAAAAACTCGTTAACGAACTTGGAATTGGCGAGTCGAAGTCGATCCATAATAGCGAATACGACGCTAAAATGACCCTCGAATACATAAAAATCCTGTGCGAAAGAAGTGGAAAAACATTTGCCGAATTGATAAACACTTACTTTTCGAGCGAGGAAAGGGAAAAACTTCAAAAAATCGGTCAAGAAAGCGCACAAAAACTGCCGAGTAGTAAGCAAATTAAATCAATCACCAAGCAAAACCGAATGAGTCGCTCTACCCTTCGTTTGCTTGTCGATAAAATTGAGCCAATAGGTGAAAAAAGCGACACTCTTGCGGGCAAAAGCGTTGCAATTTCGGATAATTATACAAATAATCACTTTGGCGAACTTCTCAAAATCATCGGTATCATTAAAGCGCACGGTGGCAGTTATGAATTTTATGCCGAGCGTGGCGACATTTTTTGCACCTACGAAAAATTTGATAATAACGGAAAGGCAATTAAGGATAAAAAACTCGATTTTGTCACATCTGCCATCAAAAACGGAAAACATATCGAAAAACTCCCCCTCGCCTCTCTCCTTTCTTCTCTCGGTATAAACCTCAACTCCCTCGATACTCTCCCCCCTGTCGATATCGAAAAACTCCTCTTAACCGACTCAAAAATCAAAATAACAACCTAAACCACCCCACGCAAATACACATCAAAAAACCACCCTCTCGGGTGGTTTTGTTTTGCTATAAACTTTGCTACTTTTCATAATTTTATTTCCCTATAAAAATAAAATTCAAAAAACTATTGACAAGACGGTTTTTTTGTGTTATATTAATTAGGCAAAAGAAAGCAATGATGCTTTATCATATGCAGGAATAGAGCGACAAGGTCGCTTATCTCAATGAGCCACTGGTGAGTAAACTCCCCGATGGCTTCATTGGATATACGCAGCGGATTCAAGGACGAGCCTTGAAGCCACATCTCTTTGCCCTGCATAAGACAAAGCAACAAAGTCGCTTTTGTCTTATGCAGGAATATCGAAGCGGTCATAACGAGGCGGTCTTGAAAACCGTTTGCCTAACGGCACGGGGGTTCGAATCCCTCTTCCTGCGCCATAAATGAAAACCACCCTTTTGGGTGGTTTTTGTTTATCTCATAAAATTGAGGGATTCGAACCGTAGGCGTTAAAAAATCACTCTACGACTCGCTCCGCTCCCTTGCATAAGTTCCACTAAGCCAATCGCACTTCACCAAGGCTCGTGTTCTTGGAGTGTCACTTAGGGGAACAGTTTTAGCCGTTGACCGAAGGATTTTGCGAAACATAAACAAACAATAAGCACTCATTGTTTCGCAAAATTCAAGAGGAGAAATCCCTCTTCCTGCGCCAAAAAATTCGACAAGTCGAAACTTGTCGAATTTTTTTATCCATTGCGAAAGCAATGGTATATCATCACGATGCAGTCGTGTATATCATCACCGAAGGTGTATATCATCAGCCGTAGGCTGTATCTTCTTTCGCCTTGGTGATATACAACGGTAAACCGTTGATTTTAACTTGATTCTCACGCATCACGCAAGCCCCCTATTCTCTTTTGCTGTCCTTTTTTATGAACACATTTTATTTGACAACAGTTTTATAATATGCTACAATAAAATTAACAAATATTTTCCAAATTAAAAGGAGAGAAAAAATGAGCGATATTAACGATTTTGTAATTGAAGACGGTTTATTGGTAAAATACACAGGCTGTGATGCCGAGGTGGAAATCCCTAACTCGGTTACATCTATTGGAGATGATGCATTTGATGAGTGCACAAAGCTTAAAAGCGTTACAATTGGTGATTCGGTTACATCTATTGGAAATCGTGCGTTTAGTTATTGCAAAAGTCTTGAAAGCGTTACAATTGGTAATTCGGTTGAATCTATTGGATATCGTGCGTTTGAGAAGTGTAAAAATCTTAACAGCGTAGTAATTCCTAATTCTGTTAAATTTATTAAAGAAGAGGCGTTTAACGATTGCACAAGTCTTAAAAGCGTTACAATTGGTAATTCGGTTATATCTATTGGAAATCGTGCGTTTTGGCGTTGTGAAAATCTCAAACGCATAGCAATTCCCAATTCGGTTACATCTATTGGAAATTATGCGTTTGGCAGTTGCCAAAGTCTTGAAAGCGTTACAATTGGTAATTCGGTTATATCTATTGAAACTCATACGTTTGCCGGTTGCGAAAATCTTAAAAGCGTTACAATTGGTAATTCGGTTATATCTATTGGAAAATGTGCGTTTTATATTTGTGTAAATCTTAAACGCATAGCAATTCCCAACTCAGTTACATCTATTGGAAACTCTGCGTTTAGTTGTTGCAAAGGTCTTGAAAGCGTTACAATTGGTAATTCGGTTACATCTATTGAGGATTGTGCGTTTTTATTTTGCTCAAGCCTTAAAGACATAGTAATCCCCGATTCGGTTACATCTATTGGATATGGTGCGTTTGATGTGTGTAGTGAGGATTTAGTCATCACCACCTCTGCTGGCTCTTATGCCGAAGAGTACGCAAAGAAAAACTGTATTAAGGTTCAATTGATATAATATACGCCAAAGGTGGCACGTTTTATGTTCCCACCCCTGCGCCAAGAAAAACCTCAACCGTGTTCGGTTGAGGTTTTTCAGTTAAATCCGTCGAAACGGAACAAATCCACAAATGTGGATGAAATCACTTTGTGATGAAATCAAGCTTCGCTTGGTGATAGGTTAGACGGATTTGATTTCATCTGACCGAAGGAAAGATTTCATCCGAATAAAATGAGGATTTCATTGTGCTTGCACGATTTCATTCTGTTGACTTTATTATTTGTTTCGTAAATATAGGCGTTGGGAAACTATTATATTTGTAAATATTTTATTGCAAAACAAGTCGAAAAGTGATATAATAAATTTAAACTTAAATTTCAAACGAAGGAGGCAAACGCTCGTGGTCCAAAAACACCTAACTTATCAAGAAATGACCGACTATGGTTGTTTTTACACTCCCCAACGCTTTATTGACAATTTAATTCAAAAAATAAAAAACAACATTCCTTCTTACCGCGATTTCGTCTTTTTAGACTCATCGAGCGGATACGGTTCTTTTTTGCTGTCTTTAAAAGGACTTAAAACCATTGGTTGCGATATTGACGAAAAGGCTATCGAAATTGCCAACTCAACAGATAAGCAAAGCAAATATTTTCACCTTAACACTCTTTTTGGTTTTTCGAGAAACTCTATCGAAATGACCGACAGCGACAATCTTATCATAATTGGCAATCCGCCATATAACGACACGACATCAAGAGTCAAGCAAGACCTAAAAAGCGAAAGCCCCTGTGAAATAGATCCCGACCTAAAAACTCGCGATTTGGGCATTTCCTTTATGTTATCTTATAACAAATTAAAGGCTGACTATGTTGCCGTTTTGCACCCTCTTTCGTATATGATAAAAAAAGCAAATTTCACCCTATTGAAGCCTTTTTATGACAACTATACATTGATAGACCATTCTATCATAAGTAGCCAAGAATTTAGTATGACCTCTAAAACAAAGGGTTTCCCGATAATTATCGCTTTATATAAGCGAGACGGAAAAGGTATGTCCTTCGAGGAAGTGGAAAATTTGGAATTTCAAACGATAGATAACAAAACCTTCAAACTAAAAAAGGATTCCATTAAAAATTACATTTCCAAATACCCTTCAAAGCATAAGCAACCCACCGAGCAAGATATTCTTTTCTTTACAATGAGAGATATTAATGCCCTAAATAGAAGCCGAACATTTATTCAGGACTTCGGGGAAAATTCTATCGTAATTGACAAAAGAAAGTTCGCATATTACTGCTATGTTGATGTCTTCAAAGGATATATCCACAAGTTACCTTATTATTATGGCAATACTGATGTGTTTATCGACAATCAAGAGTTTTTAAAAATAAAAGATGTATTCATCACTAACAGTGTTGAACGCCACCCTTGGTTAGCAGGTAAAAACATAGAATTTAATTACAACAACAACTACGCCTTAATAGACGCATATTTTGAAAAACTTTTTAATTTATAAGGAGAGAACAAATGTATATTAAAGAATTTGGAGACCAAGAAATTAAAGTTGCAATTCCGCTAACAAACGGAACAGGAAAAACAAGAATTAAAAAAAGAAGTATCCTTAACGAATACGGAGTTGCCGTTTCAACAAAAAGAGAGAAATTTACACAAAGTTGCTATGTTGAATGGCAAATTGGATATGATGTTGTAACATCAAAAGCCGACAAACTTGAAAGAACTACTTTAAAAAACCTACGATTTATCGGTGCTAACGGAAAAGAAAAAGCACTCTATGAACTGTCGGAATACATAAAATATTTTTACGATTGGGGAGTCGTTTCAAAGCAATCACTTCTTGATGTTAAAAATTATTTGCAAAATCTATCCGACAATGACTTTTTAGATAACACCATTTCTCACCCCGAACTTGCCATTAAAAGAACAAATTTTGCAAACAAGCAAATCAACGGTTTTAACTTTTTGTGGACACAGGTTGAATATCCTTTGCTCGTTTATAAATTCGGCAACTTTGAAATTGTCACCGAAATTATAATAAAAGAAAAGCAATACGCCATTGGAACTCAGCCGATGCTGTATCTATGTTTCCCTATAACCGAACTTGAAGACTCACAAAATCTACTGGGAAGAACTGCAAAAACAAAAGAATTCGCTTCCTTTAAAATAGATAAAAATAACATTTTTGTTTTTGTGGAAATGTTAAAACTTTTTGGAAGTTTAAGTCAAAACCACAATAAAGATGCTGTTAGCATTATTGATACTATTTTAAAATAATATCGTTTAAAAAGTAAAAAGAGGACACATTATGGCACATATTGATTACACCGATGGATATTATGACGGCGGGACGAATTTTAGAGGTGAACCTCACGGGGACGGAAAACTTTGTTGGTCAAACGGCGCTATTTATCAGGGAATGTGGAAAAACGGTGTTCAACACGGTTCTGGAACGCACAAATTCCCAAATGGCGACACCTTTGTTGGCAACTTCAAGAATGGCAAGCGCCAAGGCAAGGGCGTTTTACGATTTGTAAAAGGTGGAGAGTTTTCGGGCGAGTGGAAAAACGACTGTCGTGAGGGTCAAGGCACTATGCTCTATCCAAACGGCGACAAATATGTAGGTGGCTGGGAAAACGACAACTGGAACGGACACGGTGTGCTTTATTTTGCCGAAGGCGGAAGATACGAGGGTAACTTCTCACACGGAAAATACGAGGGACAGGGTGCGTTTTATTTCCCAAATGGCGCTTCATATAAAGGCAACTTTGTAAACAACTATCCAAACGGCAAAGGCGTTTACATCTACGCAAGAGGTGAAAAATACGAGGGCGACTGGCGTGACGGTAAAAGGTGCGGTCAAGGTGTGCTTTGTTGGCCCGACGGGTCAAGATATGAAGGCTCGTTTGCGGACAACAAAATTAACGGTCAAGGCACTATGCACCACGCAAACGGCGACACAAGTATCGGTAATTTCGCAAATAATGAGTTAAACGGCAAGGGTGCTTACATCTACGCAAACGGCTCAAAATACGAGGGCGATTTTGTAAACGGAAACTTCCACGGTCAAGGCATTATGCACTACAAAAACGGTAGCATATATAAGGGCGAATGGAAAAACAATAAAGAAAACGGCAAGGGCGTTTGGACACTTAAAGATGGCACATCGTATTCGGGAATTTTCAATGGAAGTAACGCAACATCAGTCCTTTGCACGAAAAAGTCAAGTAGCGTATCTATTGTTGGAAAACTCGTCAACGGAAAGTTTATTGCAAATTAAATAGTTGCAATTTAAATAATAAGGAGAAAACCATGGCACATATTGATTACGCAGACGGATATTATGACGGTGCGGTAAATTCGACGGGCAAACCTCACGGAAAAGGTGTGTTCCATTGGTCGAATGGCGACAAATATGAGGGCAACTTTGTTGACGGCAAACCAAATGGTCGTGGAATTGCGGACTTTGCAAATGGCGACAAATACGAGGGTGACTTCGTTAACGGCAATCGCACCGGTCGTGGAACTTTTTATTGGGGAGAAAATTCCGAGTGGTCAGGCGACAAATATGAGGGTGATTATGTAGACAACAAGGAACACGGCAACGGAACATATTACTTCGCAGACGGCTCTAAATATGAGGGCGAGTGGAAAAATGGCAACCGGAACGGTCAAGGCACTATGCTCTACTCCAATGGTGACAAATATGTCGGCAGTTGGAAAAACGATATGCGTCACGGGGACGGCGTAATTTCTTTGAGAGATGAGAACGAGTTGGCGGTTAACCGATACGAAGGGGGCTGGGTTGACGACTTGGCAAACGGCAACGGAACACTTTACTGGTCGGACGGCTCTAAATACGAGGGCGAATGGAAAAATGGCAATCGCACCGGTCGAGGAACTCTTTATGACACTGACGGCAAAAAGAAGTATGAAGGTGATTATCTTGACGGCAATGCGCACGGTCACGGAACTGTTTACCTCGCAAACGGCGACACATATGTAGGCGAATGGAAAAACGGCATTCGCACCCGTGGTTCTTATTATTTCTCAAACGGTGAGAAATACGAGGGCGACTTTGTTGACACCAAAAAATGCGGTCGCGGAACATATCACTACTCAAATGGCGATCTATATGAGGGCGACTGGGAAAACGATATGCGTCACGGTTACGGAAGATTTCATTTTGCAAACGGCAACGAATACGAAGGCATGTTCGCTAACGACAAACGAAACGGTCTTGGAACATTTTACTTTGCGAGTGGCAAAAGATACAAGGGGCATTTTGTTGACGATGTGATGTGCGAAGACGGTATTATGCGCTATGCCGATGATAGTAAATATATCGGCGACTTTGCTGATAATAAGCGAAACGGTAACGGCATTCTCCTTTATCCTAACGGAGATATATACGAGGGCAACTTCGCAAACGATGTTCCAAACGGACTTGGAAAGAAATTCTTCAAAAAAGGCAAAATAAAATTCAAGTGCGGAGAATGGAAAAATGGCGAAGAGCCAAGCGAAGCATCAAAACTCGACCGCTACGAAAAAAAGCGCCTCAAAGAAATCCGCAAACTCTTCGAAAACCGCTTTAAATATTGGAAATTTAAATAAAACACACTAAAAACAGACACATAGCGCAGTGCCTTAAAGACACCGCGTGTCGATATTCGCCTATGGCGAACGATATGCACTCCGTGCTCGATATGTCC
>JAZNJK010000148.1:0-6471 GCA_045578005.1 Eubacteriales bacterium
GATGTAAATACGAATTTGACGGAGCTGCGCAAATTTCCTGTATCAATAGGTGTTAAAGGCTTGAAATTTCTAATAAATCTATTTATAAATGTTTGAAATTCGGTATTAGTCATAGCCTTACCTCAAATTAAAAGGATTTGCTTGTGATACAAGCCTTATAACATACTCAACGCCTGTAACATCGGCCAAAAGCCTTAATGCCTCTTTAGATGCGCTCTGATAGTCCTTTGACACGCTCTCTATTGAGTAAAATGTTCCGTCTTGTAGTGCTATATATCCCTTGTCAATGTCCCAATTTAGCGGGTCTTTGGTCTTTATAGCGGTAACAATACCCTTGTTATTGCTGACATTCGCAAATATCATTTGATATGCCTTGTCCTGTGGGTTTATATGCTCATAATCAAACGGTATTCCCTCAACATCAAGGCTATCGGGATATTGCTCGTAGTATGTTCCTGTTTCCGTTTGGAAATATCTACCCTCAAATATGGTTAATAGGTCTATCATTATTACACCCCCGTATATGTAATAGGCGCGCCAAGCTCCTTTACGGTTGTATTAAGGGTTTTAATTGCACTATAATCTATTGCCTTACGCCTTTTGTCCTCATCAACGCTAAGGCTCAAATTTCCCTCTTTCAAGATATATATAGCCTGTTGTAGCATAGCCTTTTGAATTATCGCTCTAAGGCTCGGAATTGAAGCTATAAGGGCATCCTGTCTATCGTTATCCATTGAAAAATCGTGTAAATAATCATATATCATGTCGCTTGCGGTTTCTAAAAGTCCGTTAATGATATATGTCGCATTTTCAGCCTTAGTCTTAGCAAGTCTATCTCGCATTAAAACGCCCTTTCTTATTAGTGCTTGCTCCCTTAAAACATAGTGCCCGCTTGCTTCATTAAAATACATAAGGTCATCATTGTATGGCTTTATACAGCAGTTCATTTCTTATCTCCTTTCAAAGTTGGGAGAGTTGCACTCCCTTTTACTCTTACTTTGATATAAAAAGGACAAGCCGAAGCCTGTCCTTTTTTGTTTTAATTATGCCTCAGTAAGTGCCTGAGTTACTGCGTATGTTGCAGTAGCCGTGTTAGCCGCGGTAATATTGAGAACAGATGTCTCATATCCGTCCTTAGCGATTGTCACAACTGCGGAGCTTGCTCTCGGGAGAGTAAAGCTATATGTGTTATCACCATTTGTAGATACGGATGCGTAAATGCCATCTTCGCCTCTTACAACTACCTCAGCATCTGCAATGCCTGTTACTGTAAGTGTAACATCTGTAACAAGAGCAGGAACTGAAACGCCCACGCGCTGAACGGTTTCCTCGTTAGCCACGGTTGCGCCCTGATAACTCTCGATAAGACCTTCCATATTAGCAGGCGAGCTGATGTCAACGAAACTTGTAACAGGATTTACAAAGTCGGCAAGGTTATTAGCACTCTCAACAACAAGTGCGATTGAGGACGGTCTAACTACCTTTACACCCCATCCCCAGTCGTTACGGATTATGTAACCGATTGAAGTTGTAGGTGATTTATCTACATCTGTTACAGTTGCAGACATACCGAACATTGTTCCCTCTGCGTTTGCAATATACGCAACGACTTTATTCCACTGCGCGTATTGTTCTACGGTCAAGCCGAGAGTTGCAGCAGCGGTGTCAAAAATTTCATCGGGAAGCACCTTAATATAAATGCCGTTATACATTCCCTCGATGTAGCTACCCATAAGGCGAGTTCCGCTATCGTCAAGATATCCATTGATAAGGATTTTTTGTGCAATATCACTATTAACAAGCGCACCGTTCTTAATGGTCTTAAACTTGTTAAAGAAGCTCCAACGCATTACATAAACCGATTTTTCCTTAGGATATGAAATAATACCCTCTTTATATGAGCCACGCACATTTGAAAGTGCAGAGCCAAGAGTGTTCATGAGGTTTTGCATATAACCGTCATCTGTATTGGTTGGGTCGTATGCAATAAGACCTACATTTGCGTTTCCGTTGGCTCTTGCAAGCGCGGAAGCAATCTGCGAAGCGAGAATGTCGGCATCTTGGAGCATACCAACAGTCTTAGGAATGTTATTTGTGTATTGTCCGAGCAAGTCAAGGCTTGTGCCAATCATACGCATATTAGCTCTTGATACCTGCGCTGCCTCGTCATACTCCTGCATAAATTTCATATCATAGCCGTCAGTCTGAACTCCGTGAGGCAAGTTCTTATTGAACGGTTGATTGTTGCCGGGTGTGCCGTCAATTTCACCTGTGGGGCAAAGCTGAGAGCCGAGTGTTCTTTTCAATCTTGGGGGCATATACAAGAGTGGGAAACGAATAAATCCTACATTTTCCGCCTCTGCTCCTACTGATGTTACACCAAGTCCGTCAACAAACGCTCTTGATGCGAGGTTTACTGCAAGCCATCTGCTCGCAAGTTTTCTGTTGACAAGAACATTGCCAACGAGTGGATAGTTACCACTTTGTGGGGTTACATTGAACGGTGCATCTACATTAGCTACCGCTTGCAAATAAAGCTGGCTATCAGGAATACCAGCTGAAATTACCATATCTGCCATTTTGTTTTTCTCCTTTTGTTATCTCATTAGTTTGTTAATTGTTTTTGCGACATCGCTTGATGTCATATTCTTTGTGCTTGCGCTTCCCTTACTATCGGTGAAAACGCCATTTCCAAGACCGTAAATTTCCTTTGCTGCTTCCTCGACATCACCGTTTCCGTCTGCTGATACAGCCTTTGCTATTTTTAGGAGCAATGCCTCAATCTTGGCGAATCTTTCATCTTGATTTTCTTCGTGTTTTTCCTCACGCTTTTCCTCAAGATAATTTTCTTCGCCCTCAGCCTCATCAACACGGTCCTTTGCGTCTTGACTGTCCTCGTCATTGTCGAGCTTTTCTTGCTCTCCTACGCTTTCATCAATGCGGTCTTTCTCGCTTTGACTATCCTCGCCCTTTTCTTCGATGTCCCTCTCGGCTTCCTCAATTTGCTCGGTGGTTTCTCCTTCTTTATCATCGGATTCACCGTCAATGTCTCCATCGCTAAGGTCCTCGGTCAAGATGCCTGCGAGCTTGTCCTTTTCATCATCGGACATTTGCTCAATGAGTTCGACAATTTCCTCGGCAGTCGGTACGCTTTTCTTGAATAGTGCCATTTTGTTTTTCTCCTTTCATAGATTTTGTATAAAAAAAGCAAGGGGTTACCTTGCATTCTTTCTTATAAAAATGTTTGTTCGGCTCGGGTAATATGCCCTGCCGTTCTTTTGTGAGAATGTTATATAATTATCATTCCAATAATTTGCCTTTTGTAAAGCCTTTGCATAAGCCTTTGGGTCTACATCCTTTTCATATATAGCCCTTGTACGCCAATAACGCACATTGCGCTCTAAATGGCGTTGCTCCTCGGTTATTGCGTATTGCTTGCGCTCCTCTCTTGCGTTAGGCTTAGGGAATTTAAAGCCGTCTTTATATGGAACAAGATAATGCCTGCAATTAAAACCAAGCAAGCCGTTTTTCCATAACTTGCCCGATTTGGTTGGATAGTAAATATCCGTTGCGACCTCTAAAGGCACATATTTGCGCCCATCGGGTGTTGTTCCGTATGTGCCGTCAAGCGAAAAAACTCTTCCCTGCCACTCTCTGCATCGCTCGCTGCAATCGGCGTGACTTGAAGATATGACAAGCGTGTGTCCTTGCTCTCTCAATTTCTCTATGTTTTCAAGGTGACCGTTATATCTCACCTCAAGCTCCGCACGATTTCTTAAACTATTGATATGCTTATTATAAGCTCCGACATATGTATCGTTTTCACCTATGCTCGCAGGGTCAAAAGGATATTGCTTTGCCAATCGCTCAAATACAGGCTTTACATTATCACGAAAATACTCTTGACTAAACTTGCGCATCTCGTTAGCGTATATATTCGTTTCATCAAAAGCGTTAAAATATTGCTTTAATGTGTCCTGTGCCTTTGATAGAGGTATATTTTTGGCAATTTCCCCTCTCGGCTCGTATATTTTCATACACGCCAATAAAACAAGCAAATTCTCGCCTCTAATTCGGCTAATTTCTTTGTATTGCCGTTTATAGAAATTCCATAGACTCCATTTTGTTGCATTGATTAAGTCGGGATATTTCAGTTTTTTAACGACATCAGCAATAACTTTTTTAACCTTTGCCTCAATCCTATATCTCGGCTCTTGCTTTAAATAGTCAG
Source organism: Eubacteriales bacterium (assembly GCA_045578005.1). Taxonomy (GTDB): domain Bacteria; phylum Bacillota; class Clostridia; order Oscillospirales; family CAG-272; genus RGIG2000. The sequence continues at coordinate 4,232 of JAZNJK010000148.1, forward strand.
TCTTGACTATCAAACGGATTTGTGTTTCCGCCTCTTCTATCGCTATCGCTTGTAAGTTCAGCGGTTTGTTCGCTATCTCCATTTATTTCTCCGTCTCCGTCTCCGAAATAATTCATATCATTATACATAGGCTCTTGGCTTGCTCTTTCATCTTGCTCAATTTTAGCAATGTAATCCTTTGTTTCGGCATCGCTTATATTGTTTGCTCTTTGAATCGCTACGCTTCTTGGCAAGATGCCTGCCATGAGATTTTCTCTTATGTTTTGGTCTCTTTGTAACGGATTGCCTATGTAGTCACTTAGCTTTATTTTAATGCTTCCACTATATTCCTGTCCCAAATCCGTATATAACTGATATAGCACCTCGTTAAGCAACCTGTTAAGAATAGGAGACATTAACTGATGGATTGTTTGAATTGTTGCTCTTGTCATATTTTCCTCGGCTGTCACCTCGGTTGCCGTTTTGGCACTGCTATCGGCTAAAAACGGAAATATTGATGTAGGAGCAAAGCCACAATGCGTGGCTACCTGTCTTAGATAAATTTCAAGCATTCCCTTATATTGTTCGGCTCTTATGTCAAATTGAACGGATTGAGGCTTAAAATCCTCGTCATGCTCCGTATAAATATATACCAAGCTATCATCATCGTCATTTAAATTATCACTACGCGACAAGCGTGTGCTTGCCATGTCGCTCAATCCCATGTTTTTAAAATCCGACCTGATTGTTTGTAAATATTTTTTAGGAACAAGAATTTTACCCTTTCCGAGTAATACATCTGTTACGCTTCCGCTAAAGACAACATCTATTGCCCATAGGATGTCAAGCGCGCCGTATAAAAGCGGGTCACCCATAGCAAGACCGGGAACGCATGAATTTGTGGCAGTTCTGCGGATAATCCAACATCCTAAACCGTCCTTAAATGGTAGTGGAATCTCCTTGTTTAATGTTGTTATTCCACGCGTTTTAAGAATGTCCCTAACCTCATCGGGTAAGGCTCTTATGCCTATTCCGTCACCTGTTAAGGTAGGGAGCGTTTCTTGCCCTGCTATGCCACTTTTAAATTGGACTTTATATCTCACATGCGGCTTTCCGTTCTTGTAGTATCGTTCTTCCACAAGCCAATATGAACGCTCGGCAGATGCACCGTATTTTTCTGTAAATAAAAAGCTATTTAACAAGATTATGTGATAAAGGTTTCCCGATTCATCGGTAGATGCGTAATATCTATCACACCTTGTAGCCACAGGAACACATCTTCCGCTTTTATCCTTGTTTAGTTTTATAACGGTTGTGCCGTCAAGCATATAATCAATAGCCGTTTCCAAGAACGCATCAAAATTTACGCTTTGGGACCAATAATCGCTAAGTATCTTTGCATCGGCATCGTTACCCTCAAAAATAAACTTATCTCCCTTTATAAGCCTTACCGCGCTTTTTTTAATGGAATAGCCAACATTCATTTTTATACCGCTATTTACTAAACCATCTGCGCTTCCGCTTGAGTAAGCCATACATGGGCGCACTACTCTTGTCATATAGTTTATGAAGAACGGGTCAAGGTTAGCGTAATATTGAGAGCAGTTGACAAAGCTCTCGGGTGGAGTTCGCCACTCCAAATTCAAATACTCTTGTAAGTATTGAGGTATATTAAATCCCATTTGTCTTTCCCTTTCTATAAGAAATCGTAATAATATTCATAGGTTGCATATTTGTCCGCATCAATCGTATGGTCGCTTTGTCCCTCGGGGATTTCGTTGTTTTCATCCCTCGCAAAGGTTGCCATTTCGTTCATACTTACCTCGTTAGCAGGAATAAGCAAAATCAAGGCTTGTCCGCTACGATACATATTTACAAGCCTTGCGATGTCTCGCTCAATATCCTTGTCGGTTATTGCTTTAGTATGCCAATTTGTAGCCTTTTCAAATTCAAGCATAAGGTCTTGTGTCATTCCTGCACCGTCAAAGCACCAAATTGCCCGAGAGTTATCGGGGATTTGTATTCCCCACTCGGCATATTGCTTTACAAAATCCTTATACCAATTAACCATCAACTCTACTTGGTCCGTATGTGATATTCCTTTAATTCCTGTCTTTCGCCTTTCCTCAGCTATATCAAGATAAAATGTTGATAATTTAATTAGCTTTCCATCGGGATATATCGCCCACGCGCTAATAGCCGTAGCATCGTTTTTAAGTCCGCTATCAACTCCGTAAAACATATAAGTAGGTTGAAGTCGG
>JAZNJK010000149.1:0-2024 GCA_045578005.1 Eubacteriales bacterium
ATTTGTCTTCCTAAGACCGCTTGGCCTCCGACTTTTAATAAAGCCCTCACCGTCACCCATAGCCTTAGCAACATGTGCGCCGGCACGAGTCATAATAAGCATGTTAAGAACAACATAGATAGAGTCGGTAAGTTCGATACCGTATTTAGCAAAGTCTGAACCAACTTGACCCATAGCGTAAGGAATTACATACATAGTTCTTCCCTTGTATGAGTTTTTGTAGAGTTTAGAAAGTTTTGCGTAGCATTCTTGTGGATCCATCCAGTTGTTGATGTTACCTGCATCTTCTTTTGTTCTTGTGCAGATAAATGTTCTTCCTTCTACACGAGCAACGTCGTTGATAGCAGTTCTGTGAAGATAGCAGTTAGGAAGGATTTCTTCGTTCAACTTTTCAAGTTCACCAGTTGAACAAGCCTCATCACGGAGCGCTTGTGTTTGCTCCTCACTACCGTCAATCCAAACAATCTTGTCAGGATTAACCATTTCAGCCATTTCCTCAATCCAGTCAAGGATAAGTTTTGAATCAGTCAAAGCCTTGTTTTCAAATTTCATTTTGAAATACCTCTTTCATAAAATTATTTTTTTATTTAGTATAGTATACCAAAAAAATATTTATTTTGCAATACCTTTTTAATATATTTTATTACCTAAAAGTAAATTTTTCCAAACAAAATGTCAAAATGTGTCAATCACATCGCATATTCTCTTGCTAAGAACATCTTTTTCCTTGGGGTGAATGTCAATATTATCGCACACATCACGGCAAATAACGGTTTTAACAAGCGGAATTTCAACCTGCGCGCGCTCTTGTTCGGACTGTATCTTCTCCCACGCATACCCCGCACGGTCAAGATGGTCGGCAAGTTGAATAACAATAAACTTCATCATATCATTCTTAAACTCTCTGCGCCAAGACAAAATCATCGTGCGTAGCATATCAAGATAAATATCCGCCTCGGCAACACTCGCATTACTCTCACCTTGATACCAAAGCACAGAAGAGAAGACAAAAGGCACAATTTTCGAAATCATATTATCCCAAAGCACACCGTCATCATTCCAAACAGGATACCACTCGTGGTCGGCAAACCTGTTTTCAATTTCAAATTCGGGAACAAGCGCATCCACCCTTGGCATCCACGACTGAATTACCGATGCCCCTTGATAACACGCAATAAGCCCAATTTTTCGTTCGCTTGTCGCAAGAGTGTTTGCAACATAATAACCAATCGCACTAAAATGTGGCGCATTTTCAACCGAAAGAGGCACCCAACCGTCACGGCTCGAAAACATTTCCTCACTCTTTTCCATTCTGTCAACAGTCCAAAGCCTAACATTTTCATTCGCCTTGTAGTTTTCTTTCGGTTCGGAACTTTGCCAAAGTTTAAACTGCATATTCGACTGTCCGCCAAGCAAAATCACATCACCGAAATAAACACGCCTTAAATAGTAAAAAATCCCGTCACTCTCTACTAAAATATCATAAGGACCGCCATATGGCATAGCATCAAATTCAATCACCCAATCGCCACTCGATAAGCATTCCTTACGCACTCCGTCAAGCGTTATCGCAACCTTGCCTGACCCCTCACCGAAGAACCTAACAGGAGCATTCGCTTGAAGCACCATATCACTCGCAAAAATAGGATTTAATCTAATCATAATAATACCTCTTCCACTATGAAAAATTACTAATTAAATTTTACTATATTTTTTCAAAAAAATCAACACAAATAGAGAAAAATGTGCTAATATGTATGTGTAAAATCAAAAAACCAAAAAGAAAAGTAGGAATAAATATGGAAATTGAAAGAAAGTTTTTAGTTGATAAAATTCCCCCACTTCAAGACCTCAAATTTCACGAAATCACCCAAGCCTATATCAGCATCACTCCCGAAATCCGTGTTCGTTCAAAAGGCGAAAAATACTACCGCACCGAAAAGGGCGAGGGAGCGATGATAAGAGAAGAAATTAAGTCGGAGGCCAAGCGGTCTTAGGAAGACAAATTATTGTGCCAACTCCTT
>JAZNJK010000150.1:0-8540 GCA_045578005.1 Eubacteriales bacterium
CCATGTCGTTCTGTGAGCCAAGGAGTTGGCACAATAATTTGTCTTCCTAAGACCGCTTGGCCTCCGACTTCATACGGTTTGACCTTGGTCGCCACGGTCCTCAATGTTTACATCAACGAGTTTAGACATACCCGACTCTTCAAACTTCTTACCGCAGTAGCAGTGAGCATTGATTACATCAAACGGAAGTCTTCCATCGGGACGATTATACTTGCACCAAAATGCCATTGTTTTTATATAGTTAGAGTTAAGTCCTGCGCCACCTGACATTGACATTTTGAAGTTAGGGTCCGCTTGTTTTACACCGACATTCTTATACTTTCCGCAGTGTCCGTCATAGCACATACTAAGGAATGCGGCAAGTTCAAATGGTGAGAAATATGGGTCTCTGCCGAGCCATGTTCCGTCAGGCTCATTAAGTGGTTCAACACTCTTCAAGTAGCCAAGACCTATCTTTACTTCTTGTCCGTCAGCAACTTGAATAAGGCTTGGATCGATATTCTTATTGCTTCCGTATCTTGCAACGAATTGGAAAAGCATTGTTGCGTAACTCATATAGTTTTTAGGGTCGGTTGAATCGCAAGTATGGTCTTTTGGGCATCTCTTTGAGTGAGTTGAAATTGTAGGGCAAACATCAATTCCAAACTCGTGTGTCTTACGATAGAATTCATCGAAATCCCATGGACCTGCAAAACTTGGGCTAAATGCGATTTTTGTATTTTCCAAATCGGGAGTGCATGACCAAAGCCATGGGTGATACTCACGAATGTAACTTACTGCTCTTAAAATATCGTCTCCGTCATTTACAAATGCGTTCATACCAACGAATTCACTAAGGTCGCTAAATTTATGCTCTTTGCGTTCGGGAACTACATTTTCGCTCGGTCCGATTTCGTAACCATAGATTACGATTTCGCTTGGTGCTTGGTTATTGTTAAAACTGAAATTGATATACTCGGTCTTGCACTCGGTTTTAAATCCTGTCCATTTTCTAACATCGGGAGCAAGTACTTCGTCAAATTCCCAACTAAATGGTGTTCCCATTTTAACTCTAACTTTACGAACACCGTAGTCAGCCTTATCTTTTTCGGGTTTGTATTCATCGTAATCGTTATAGATAAACATATCTGTAATTTGGTAGCGCGCGCCAAGTTCTACGGTGAATGCAAGGTCGGTTTGACCTACCCACCAGTGGTCGTGTCTTGGATGCACCTGCGGAATTTGTCCCTCTACGCCATATAGGGGATCTCCGTCGGTATCGAATTCGCAAAAGAAGTTTGAAACCTTCTCAATACCCATATCATTAATGATCATTTCGGGGGTGATGCGTATTTTTTGTGGCTTGTTACTCATTTTTAGTTCTCCTTGACTGTGTTTGTTTTGAATTATTCGGCAAATACGAGGATTGGGCATTCACTTACATTCACGCTAACTGTTCCGTTAGTAACGGTAAGAGTGCTTGACACACCTGCTGTTTGTCCGTTCGCCATTTCGGTAAGAGTTACGCTTGATGCGTTTCCTACATTAAGTGAATATCCGTCAACTCGAACATTGTCGGCGGTTGGGCACCACACTGCATAGCAGGTCTTACCCTGTCCGTTTTCAAATTTATATATCCATACATCCTCATTACCTGAATCAACGGTTTCTACGAAATACATATCTCCCATTGTATTCTTCAAGGTGTAGAGGTAGTAATATGAATCTTTCTTTTCGTTTCCGCTACTTGTTACAACTCCGCTTGTGCCGTATTTACCAACTGATGTTGATTCAGGACCTACATCACGGCACATATACATCGCTCCACGGTCAACACCGATTGATGCAAGGATAAAGAATGCGCGGGTGAGCCACATTGCTTGAACTTGTCTTCCTGTGTAAGGACCATATGCGTGAGATGAGCCTTCTGTTTTATAACTTTGGTTTGTGTCCCAACCAAATTCAGTGAGCCAAACTTCCTTATTGGGATAATATTTGTCTCTAAATTCAACGATTTCAGCAAGCGCTCCTGCAAGGTCGCCTTCCTCGGGGGATACACCAACCTCGATTGAGAAGCCGTTGTATTCGATAGTTTTTCTGCAATATGTATGAACATTAAATGCGTCCATACCGATCGTTCCGTCACTTCTATTATGTTCAAGCCAGAAGCACATTGCCTTGATATAGCGGTTTTGAATTCCCGCAAGACCTGCCATTGCAACCTTAACATTAGGGTCGGCGGTTACAACACCAAGACCGCTTCCGCTTTCAGATGTCAATGTTCCGCAGTGTCCGTCATAAGCGGCGGATTGAAGGGCGGCGAGTTGGTATGGAGTAAATCCTGTTGAGTCCTCACCATTAGGCTCATTTCCAAGTTCTACCCATTTAATGAGGTTGCTGTTTATTGATGCCTTTCCGACAAGAAGTTTAACCTTATCAACGGTATTTGCAGGGTTGTTTCCGTATTTTAGTGTGTATTGATGAACAAATTCCGCATACATTACATATGAACTTGGGTCATTCTTTGATGCGCCATCAAGAACGGGTGATGAAGCACCGAGGTCAAACATAAAGCAAGGAACACTTTCAGTGTTTTTATCCCTTAATGCTTTATAAAGTGCGTTCATTTTCGTAGCGTAGTCACTGATAAAGTTCGTTCCTGCTTGAGGATAAATTCCTCTCTTATAAGCAAATGTCCATGTCTTATAATCTCTAAAATAGCCGACGCACTCAAGATTAACTGTTCTATCCGCTTGGCTATGTCCGTTCATACCGAGGATATATCCCATTGTTTTTGGGGTATGCTTTTCGGTAATTTCCTTCGGCTTTTCGCCAAGGTCGTAACCGTATACGAGAATTTCATATGGCGGTTCAGCCGATTTATTAGTAAATGTAAAGTTTAGATATTGTGTGTCGAAATTTACATCAACCTTTGTCCAACCTTGCTCGGCTGTGGTGCTTGTTGTGGTGAACTCATACTTAAACGGAGTTCCCGCATCTATTTGCATCTTTTGTCCGCTACCTTTATAGTAGAGGTATACCGAATCAATGTGCTTTTTGGTTTCAAAGTTGACAGTAATCTCAAACTTCGAATTATAGTCGGTGTCGTCAATATCTCCGTCATTGTCGTAATCGAACGGCAACAAGTAACTTGACGGAACAAGCGCATTTGCATCGAATGGATCCGATGTTTTTTGCTCATCGAAAAGTGGGCTAAGGTCCTTTAACGATATTCCGCAATAGGTCATATCGTAGTCAATTTCAAGTTTTCTAACCGTCGTATCTATCTCATTTTCTTCATCTCCGTCACAGGAAGCAAAGCAAAGGAGCGACATGATGATTGCGAGAAGAAGAACTGCGCCCTTTAAAAATTTGTTTTTCATTTTAGACCTCCGTAGGGGTTTTTAATATCTATATATTATAGTATAATATATATTTTAATAAAAGTCAAGTGGACATTTGACAAAACATACTTATTTTGCTCTATTTTTTTGACCTTTTTCGGCATAATAAACAAATTTTGCAATAACTCTTGAAATTTAGAATTATTTGGAGTAAAATTATATACGGGTGAGTTTGGGCTCGCTTCAAAAATCAATTCAAATTTAATATCAGGAAGGCATTTTTTATGAGTGGATATGAAATTTCCAAAATTATTGTAATGCTTCTTGGCGGTCTTGCGTTTTTCCTTTATGGTATGAACATAATGACAAGCGGACTTGAAAGAATGGCGGGTGGCAAACTCGAAAGTATTCTTAAAAGTGCGTCGTCAAGTAAGTTAAAGGGTATGGCTCTTGGTTGCGGTGTCACGGCGGTAATTCAGTCGTCTTCGGCAACAACGGTTATGCTTGTTGGTCTTGTTGGTTCAGGAATTATGACTCTACCGCAAACTATCGGTATGCTTATGGGTTCTAACATAGGAACAACAGTTACTCCTTGGATTACTGGTCTTAGTTCGCTAAACGGCGGTAGTTCATCGCTTGTTTTCCTAAACTTCCTTAAACCGTCATTCTTCACACCGATTATCGCACTTATCGGTATAATCCTTATCATGTTCTTTGGTAAAAAAGGCAGAAAGAACAAAGATATTGGTGCAATTTGCCTTGGCTTTGCAATTCTTATGCAAGGTATGGAACTTATGTCGGATTCCGTTTCGTTCCTTTCGGACAAGGACCCACTTACTGGTGAACTCCTTTACGGCGAAACATTCTTCAAGGCTGTTGATGTATTTGGAACTCCTTATGTTGGAATTTGGCTCGCATTTATTATTGGAACTCTCTTTACTGCGGTAATTCAGTCGTCCTCAGCGGCAACCGGTGTGCTTCAAATTCTCGTTGCGGCAACTACAATTACCGATGCGTTTGGTAATGTTACTGACGGTATGGGCTATCAAGTTGTTATCCCTCTTATCCTCGGTATAAATGTCGGAACATGTGTAACTGCCGTAATTTCAAGCCTTGGTGCAAACGGCGACGCTAAGCGTGTTGCTGTAACTCACCTCGCAATCAAACTTATCGCATCAATCCTTTGTATGATACCATTTGCAATTATTGATGCTATCGGTCCTGACTTTATGTCAGTTGTTCCGAGCGTTTGGGGAATTGCAACATTCCACACACTTTACAATGTTGCGGCAAGTTTCTTACTCTATCCGTTCACAAATCTTATCATGAAGATTTCATATAAGATTGTCAAAGACAAGGTTGATGACAAGAGCAGAGTTGCTTACATCGACCCTATCCTTATTGCTCAATCCCCTGCGGTTGCAATTTCCGAGTGCGTAAACCTCACTATGGAAATGTGCAATATTGCAAAAGAAACAATTGCACTTTCACTTGACAACCTATACAACTACAACCCCGAAGTGTCACAAAAAATCCTCGACAACGAGGAACTTATTGATAAATATGAGGATAACCTCGGCACTTATCTTGTTAGAATTTCATCGCGTTCAATTTCCGATGCGGATTCAAGACGCGCGTCAAAACTCCTACACACTATCGGTGATTTTGAGCGTCTTAGCGACCACGCAATCAACATTATGATGGTTGCCGACGAAATGGACAGGAAGAAAATTTCCTTCTCCGATGAAGCGAAGGCGGAAATTAGTGTTATCACAAACGCACTTCGCGAAATTATGTCACTCTCGGTTGACGCATTTATCACAAACGATATCGGCATTGCAAAGCGCGTTGAACCGCTTGAACAGGTTATCGACAAACTCATTGCAAAGACGAAATCTCGACACATATCGCGACTTCAAGCAGGAAACTGCACTATCGAACTTGGATTTATCCTCTCCGACCTTCTCAACAACTATTCGAGAATTTCGGACCACTGTTCAAATATTGCGGTTGCTATTATTGAGACTTCTCACAGCAGTTTTGAAACTCACGAATATCTTAATTCCGTTAAAAATCAAGAAAACAAAGAGTTCATTACCGCATACGACAAATTTGCCGAGAAGTATTCAATTTAAGCCGTTTTTTAACAAAAAAATCACTCAAAATCCTCGACCCTGTGTCGAGGATTTTGTCCTTTTGACGAAAAATGCGGACAAAGAACACCTTTTGTTTGTGTTTTTCTTTTACGGTGGTCAAAAAACGGCTCGCTCCGTTTTTTGCTCCGATTAAAGCAAACTTCTTTTCTTGGTGAAATTTGGCATAAATTTTCACGCAAAATTTTGCGCTATATTATTGACAAGCGCATTTTTTTGTGTTATTATATAATACTGTTAATAATATGCGGATATTTTAGCGAAATTCGAGAAAGGAGCGTGTTCAAATGAAACTTAGCGTTATTATTTGCGTTTACAATACAAGCCGAGTTTATTTTAGAGAGTGTCTTGAATCAATAAGAAATTCCACGCTACCATTTTCGGATTACGAAATTTTGGTTGTGGACGACGGAAGTGAGGTTGTTTACTCCGATTTTATCGACAAATACCACCTTCGCTATGTAAAGACGGAAAACCGTGGCATTTTGGCGGCAAGAATGTATGCTTTGAAACTTGCCGAGGGTGACTATGTCACATTCTTTGACAGTGACGACACCTCAACATTTAACTACCACTCCCCTATGCTTGACACTGCCGAGCGCGAGGGTGCGGATATTGTTATAAACGATTGGGCATTTCAGTCCGAGCGTGCAAGATACATATGCACAAGAGATACCACAATCAAGGGCGATATTTATGCCGAGGGTGATGATGTTTTGAAACTTTTCACCTCTCAATGCGGTCGTGAACATGCATATTTCGTGCTATGGAACAAGATTTTCAAGCGCGATGTTTTGGCAAAGGCGATAAGTGAGATTGAACATCTTTCGCTCACTATGGACAGAGTTCTTTATTCCGAGGACGCACTCATCAACTTCTTTGCATTCAAACACGCAAAAAAGGTTGTAAATATCCATACAGGATACTACTTTTACCGCATACATCCCCGTCAAAGCGTGAATGTTTCAAGTGCGGAAAAGTTGCGCAGTCAAGTAACATCTATGACCGACACGCTTACCGCTATGAGCGAGAATATCGGTGATAATGCTCACAAAGACGAAATCAAGGGGCATATTGAGAAGTGGACTGAACTTATGGCTCGTTCTCACTATTCTCATGCAAAGCAAAACAAGTATCTTGATGTTATCCCTTACATAAAAGAAAGATACAACTCCGAAAAACTTCGCCCGTCTACATTTAAGGACGGTAGCGCATATACGAAAAACAAAATTCTTGCGGAGAATTTTACCGATATTGACGCATCGCTTCTCTCTCTTTATAGAGTTAGCGAAAATCCTACCGATGTGCTTTACGACAAGCAAGATGCGTATGTATCTCGCTCAATAGACTATATGCGTAAGCATCAAGGTAGAATTATTGCATACTCCGATGATGCTACGGTGAAAATTCCACAAGCGCAAATTTCCTTCAAAACTAAATTCTTGCATAATCACATAGTTTACAGTGCAGGAATGATTTTGTTTAAGAAGGGGTCAAAAATTCGCGCATTTCTCAAAAAAAGTTTTTAACCACAGCCTCTGAATAACATCAGAGGCTTTTTACAAAAATCTTGCCAAGCGAGATTTTCACTCGAAAGTGTCCTTTGACATAAGTTTAGTTAAAACGAGAGGTTTTAAAATGAACGACAAACAAAAAAACATTAGAAACTTTTCCATAATCGCTCACATTGACCACGGAAAGTCAACACTTGCCGACAGAATTTTGGAATACTGCAACGCAGTTTCAAAGCGCGAAATGGAAGAACAACTACTTGACAATATGGACCTCGAACGCGAACGCGGTATTACGATTAAGGCGCGTGCTGTCCGCATTGATTACACGCATAAGGACGGAGAGCAATATGTCCTTAACCTTATTGACACTCCCGGCCATGTTGACTTTAACTATGAGGTTTCTCGCTCACTCAATGCGTGTGAGGGTGCGCTTTTGGTTGTTGACTCTACACAGGGAATTGAGGCTCAAACACTTGCCAACGCATACCTTGCGGTTGATGCTAACCTCGAAATTGTCCCTGTTATCAATAAAATCGACTTACCTTCTGCCGATGTTGACAGAGTTCGAAACGAGATTGAAGATGTTATCGGTATTATTGCCGAGGACTGTCCCGCCGTTTCGGCAAAAGTCGGTCTTAACATTGACAAAGTGCTTGATGCGGTAATTGACGGTATCCCCGCACCGAAGGGCGACCCCGACGCACCGCTTAAATGCCTTATTTTCGACTCGTATTACAATGCGTATCTCGGTGTTGTCGTTTATGTGCGTGTTATGGACGGAACACTTCGTGCAGGTGACAAAATCAAGTTGATGAGCACTGAGGCGGTTTACGATGTTGTTGAGGTTGGTTATCTTGACGCATTCGGTCTTAAAAAAGGAACTGAACTTCGTGCAGGTGAAGTTGGATATATTACTGCGAGCATTAAGACTGTTAGCGAAACAAGAGTCGGCGACACGGTAACTAATGCGCTAAACCCCGCTACCGAGCCACTCCAAGGCTTTAAAGAGGCACTTCCTATGGTATTTTCGGGAATTTATCCTGCCGACGGTGCAAGATATAACGACCTTCGTGATGCGCTTGACCGCCTTAAACTTAACGATGCGGCGCTTTCCTTTGAGCCTGAAACATCTATCGCTCTCGGCTTCGGTTTCAGATGCGGATTTTTGGGACTTTTGCATATGGAAATCATTCAAGAAAGACTTGAACGCGAGTTCAATCTTGACATCATTACAACCGCACCGAGCGTTATTTATAAGATAGAAAAAACCGACGGGGAAATAATCTATGTTGACAATCCGTCAAACTATCCGTCGCCCGACTCAATAAGTGTGGCTTATGAGCCTATGGTTAAGGCGAACATTATATCCCCTACCGAGTATGTTGGCGGTATTATGGACCTTTGCCAAGACAGGCGCGGAATTTTCAAGGATATGAAGTATCTTGACTCTCAAAGGGTTGAACTTCACTACACTTTGCCACTTAACGAAATAGTTTACGACTTCTTTGACGCACTTAAAAGCAGGAGCAAGGGTTATGCCTCGCTTGACT
>JAZNJK010000151.1:0-6424 GCA_045578005.1 Eubacteriales bacterium
GCCTCATCAGGACCTCTTGTGCCAAGATTTACCGCCATCATAACATCAGTGCCGGCACGCTTTGCCCACTCCTGAAATTCATCAATTCCAACCTCATTCGTCTCAACGGAAAGCCAAGCGAGTTCAAGTTTTTTAGGGCGCTTTGACTTGTCACCAATTCCGTCTTCCCAGTTGTATCCCGAAACAAAGTTTCCACCGGGATAGCGCACAATAGGAACATTAAGTTCCTTTGTCATTTCAATAGTATCAGTGCGAAAACCCATATCATCGGCACATTCGTGCGTAGGCTCGTAAATTCCGCCATAAACCGCCCTTCCGAGATGTTCAATGAATGAGCCGTAAATTCGCCTGTCAATTTCACCAATTTGCTCGCTACGGCGAGCCTTTATTTTTGCTTTCATATCGTATCCTTATCACTTAAAGTTAATTAAATTAGAGTATCCAGTAAGCATTAGCCGCCCAAGAATAAGCCTTGCAACGGAGTTGTTTGCCGGTAATAGCACTTGAATTTTCGCTAAATCCGTATTTGCATACCGAACTTTTGTAGTTGTTTGCAATCTTCTCGGCAAGGTCGTTGTAACCAAGGTTGCGAAGAGCATAAACGAACATTACAACATCAGGTGCCCAAACCGCACCGCGCCAATATCCGTTTTCAACAAACATAGGACTGTCAACCGCCTCGGACGCAATACCACCCTTACAAAGATGATGCTCATAAATTGTCTTAACAATATACTCTTGCATTTCTTTTGGCAACATATCTTCAAGTACAATTACACGAAGTGGCATAAGCGCATTACAGTAGTATGCCTCGCCCGTTTCGGCAAGACGCACGAAAATCTTTTCACCATTCCAGTAGTCCTTAATAGCCTTTTCGCCAAGTTCTTTGGCAAGTTGTGCATAGACTCTTTTGTCAGTAGGATAGTCAAGAATTTCCGCCGCTTCGGAAAGGAAAGAACATTGAACTGAAAGGAAAGCAATAAGTTCGCCCGTCTCAATATGCTCACTCGCATCAAAACATGTGGAATTGTCCTGTCCCGAGTCGTTTCCGTGATAGTAAGACGGAACATCACCACGAAGATTGAGCCACCAATCCGTGTTGCGTTTCATATCAAAATATACTTCTTCAAGTGCGTGAGGTGTCGCAAATTCGGGATTTCTCTTAATCATTTGCTTATACATCCAACCTTGAACAGGGGGCTTTACAAAGTTCCAAACCTTGTATCCCTCGGAAATCGCATCAGGCACTCTACCCACACGGTTGATGTGCTTATACATTATCATAAATTGATCCATCGCAAGACGGTAGTCAATATCCGCAAGACCAAGCGCATTAAACGCATTGTCCCAACTCCAAACATTGCTCATTCCCGATTTGCTCATTACAATTGCATCGGTTACAAAGTTACCATTTGCCGAAAGATTGTTCGACCACATTATGTAAGCACATTCTTTTTCGAACTTGTTCTTGCACTTGAATTTCTTTTCCCAAGCAAGATAATCCTTTTCGTTAAGGTCGGCATAGTAGTCGTAATTCATACCTTTTGCACCAACCGCACCTTTTTCAAGATAGTTAGATTCAATAGAGAATTCATACTCGCCCTTAACATCGGGATAAATATGAACACTAACCGACTCCGATACCGTCTCGCCAACTTTACGAGTCTTTTCAATTTCAAGTGTGCCTTTCAAAGGAACAAACATAAGTGAGCAGTTGTCCTTGAAATCGCAAAGTTCAACAACCCCGTTTTGAACAACTTGATAGTCAAATTTAGCATGTGTATTCGCAATCTCGACAACAATGTCTTTGCCTTTACCCTTGATAAATGTTCCGTCAGTGCCAAAAAGAGTGAGATTTTGCTCACCGCCGCCAAACTTTATGCTAACCTCACGGGGAACAAAAGAAAATTTTGCGTCCTCGCCATAGTTGATATGTAAAGTTCCGTTGAAAATATCTTGACCGTGTCCGTGAATTAACGCCATTTTAAGAGTAGTCTTGTCCTTTGCGTCCCAAACATGGTAAGAACCTTTGATGCTGTAATGTAATCTGTCAAAATGATACATAAAAATCTCCTTAAAGATATTCGTTACCTATATTTTAATATAAAGAAACTTAAAAGTCAATAAAAACTAAACTAATCTCCCCCTAAAATCGCCAAATAATGAAAATAAATGCAAATTAAATATAAAATAACTCAAAACCACTTGACATATCCACACGCGTGTAGTTTAATATAATTAGTTACCGCACTTTTTAAGGTTCTAAAACTAACTGTAACCATATTGAAACGGAGAAAAGCATGATAGATTTTATTGTAGAAATTCCAAAAGATAAACCCCCGGTAATCCTTCAACTTTCCGACCCCCAAATGCTTGACTCCTCGCAAGCGGTCAAGGGAAGGCTCAGTGACGCAGAAGAAAAATATTGGGAAAAAGATAAAAAAGAAGAAAGATGTTTTAAATACATTCGAGAAACCGTAGAAAATACAAAGCCAGACCTAATCCTAATCGCAGGCGATATTGTGTATGGCGAGTTCGACCACGACGGAAGTGCGCTTTGTAGTTTTATCGAATTTATGGAAACACTCAATACCCCGTGGGCGCCTGTCCTTGGCAATCACGAAACCGAGAGCAAAATGGGAGTCGATTGGCAATGTGCCAAACTTGAAAACGCAAAAAATTGCCTATTCAAACAGCGCACCTTGACAGGAAACGGTAACTATACCATAGGTATAAAGCAAAACGGCAAACTCCTTCGTGTTTTCTATATGATGGACTCAAATTCCGGAAACCCAAGCGAAAAATCGGTAGCAAACGGACACTCCAAACATGGCGCAGGTTTTGGCGATGACCAAATCGAATGGTTCAAAAATGGCATAACAACTCTTCATAAATCTTCACCCAATACCAAAATTTCATTTATGTTCCACATCGCCCCTTATGCCTTTGAAAAAGCATATGAAAAGTATGGTTATACAAGGGATAGAAATGCGGGAGCATTCCCAATCATAATAGACAATATGGATGAAACAAAAACCGATTTTGGAGTCATTCTTTACCCCATTGATAACTGGGATAAGGATAATACCGTGTGGCAAATTTTCAAGGACCTCGGAGTTGACTCCGTCTTTGTCGGCCACGACCACGAGGTCAGTGCAAGTGTCGTTTATGACGGCATTCGTTGTCAATTCGGTCTTAAATCTTCAACCTATGACAGTAATATCTATGTAGATAAGGAAGGCAACCTCAAAAAGAGTTGGATACCCGCAGGCACTCCAATGATAGGCGGAACTCTTATGCACCTTTCCCCAAACGGAGAAATAGAAAAAGCCTACCACTACTACTGCCAAAATGTTACTTTTGAAGAGTAAATTTTAATTGCAAAGGAGATTTTTATGTATACAAAACACAAATGGGAAAGCGATGTCCACTTTAACTTCGGATACGCAAAATATCTACCAAAGGACTTCGATGAAAACAAAAAATACCCCCTTGTTTTGTTCCTTCACGGAGCAGGTGAGTGGGGAGACGACCTTGATGTAGCATGTCGTCACGGATTTATGAAACATGTGCGTGAAAGCGGAAAGGAATACCCCTTCATATGTATAGCACCGCAAATCCCACAAAATAAATTTTGGGCATGCTATACCGAATCACTTCTCGCATTTCTCGACTATATATGCCAAACACTTCCTGTCGATATGGATAGAGTATACCTCACAGGTCTTTCTATGGGTGGAACAGGAACATGGATGTTCGCAATGTCCGCAAACGATAGATTTGCCGCAATCGCTCCAATTTGTGGAAGCGGAATTTATTGGTTCGGTGAAGCACTTGTAAAAATACCGATTATGGTTTACCACGGTGACTGTGACGATGTCGTGCCGATAGAAAACAGTATCGAAATGATAAGGTCCGTAAATAAACGCGGAGGTAATGCCCAAATCAAAGTTCTCCAAGGCGTATGGCATAACGCATGGGATAAAGCATATGAAGGCGATGAACTTTGGCAGTGGCTTCTTTCACATAAACTAAACTAACAAAAAAAGCCTTTTATAAGGCTTTTTCGTTTTTCGTTTTTGTGTAATTTGTCTTGACATACGCATATCCATGATATATAATTAAATATGTAGATTCTATATAAACAAACCGAAAAGGAGAAAACATGAAAAAGAAGTTATTTTTAATTACACTTATGATGGCATTATTTGTATGTATGTTCGCAATCACGGTTAATGCCGAAAATAGAACAAGCATTACTTATACCGATATCGACGGTGTAACACATGAAGTGCCAGTTGTAAAGGATCAAAATGCAACCGCCGAGAGTGTAGCATCTGTTCTTGGCAACACTGCATCTGTGCAAAGTAGATTTGTCGATAACTCCTCATATGTTATCTTAAAGGCAACAGACGGCACTCTCACCGCATATCCAACATGGTATATCATTGAACCATCGGGAAGCGATGCAAATTATATCGCAATCAGCGAAGTAGAGTATGCGTATGTAAATAAAATATCGGGCAAAACCTATGAAAAAGGTGCTGTTCGTTACATTGAATTTCCGAATACTTTAACAGCAGTTCGTAATAACGGTGTATTTGGTCAAAAGTCTAATAGCAATCCGTTCTATGAGGTAAATGTAACTGATGTTTATATTCCAAAATCAGTTAAATCAATAGAGAGCGAATCGTTCAACGGTTCGCAAAGCATTAGAAGAGTTTATATCGAAAAAGGCAACTCAATTACAGCAATACCGGGTAGCACCTTCTCCACTTCGACGGTTGAATATGTTCAGTTTGAAAACCTAACGGAACTTGTGTCAATTGATGGTTTTTCAAGCACGAAATTGAAAGGTGATGTTGACCTGTCAAATACAAAACTTAAAACCATAGCATCAGGAACATTCAAAAACTCTACAAATATAGGTAAAATTACTCTTCCAGACACAGTGGAAAGCATTGGAGACAATGCTTTTGAAAAAATCGGAAACGGATATCTTGCAAGTTCTTATCTTCCCGCAAACCTAACATTTATAGGAAAGCGTTTCTTTGCATACAACACAAACCTCTTGGAAACTTATATTTTCCCCGCAGGAGTCCAGTCACTCGGAGATGAGGCATTCCAAGATTCCGTGGTCGCAGGTGGACCAAGTGGCAAAAAACTTGACCTCGTATTTTTGGGTGAGGTTACAGGAACAGTTTATCTTAACGGTGGCGGACACCAAAAGCACGCTGAAAAGGTAACAGTTTACTTTGCTCAAAATTCCCTTGATCAGTATAACAAAAACGGCTTTAAAATCAAACCGTCCACTTATTCTGTTTTGAGCGTTCCAAATGCTATCAAAGTTGCATTTTGTAAGGGAACAGGTGCAGGTTCAAACGGTAATGTAACAGGCGTTGAATATGTTTATATTACAAATATAGATGGCACTACATATACTGCCGATATGGTAAATGATGCTGTCCACGGCTTTGATTTTGAAAATCATACACACTACGGCACTTTCACCCGCGTAGAAAACACTTGCGGTAGTGACGGAAGTGAAACTATTGCTTGTATCGTATGTGATAAGAACGTTGTTAAAACTCTCGTTGCAACAGGTGAGCATAGTTATAGTGAAGGCATTTGTTCAGTATGCGGTCACTCCCTATGCCCAGGCGGAAGTGTTCATATTTTGAATGTGGATATGGTATATCCAAACGGTTATGCAAGCGTAGGCGCAATTGTTAATAAGTGCCAAAACAATGGTTGCGATTATCAAGAAAAACTTGAAGATGCACAAGCACTTTTTGACTGCCTCGGCTATTCAGTAGGACCTGATGGCTACTCACTTAAAGCAGGATTTACAATAAATATTAATGCCGTAAAGGAGTATAAAGAGTATTATCCAAACTTCACCTTCGGCGCAGTTATAGTAAATGCTAATACAGTATCGTCAAAAGATGCGTTCTTTGTAAATGGTGTGATAAACCCAAGCGCAAAGGGACTAATGGTTTGCGTTGAAGACTTGCAATATGCAATTTTGAATGTTGATATCAGTAATTTTAGCGCAAGTATTGCCGATTCTCTTGAACTCGTTGTAGGCCTTTATACAAACGACGGAGAAGGCAATATGACCGTGGCTCAATACATAAACACTGAAAACTATCCAACTGCAAAAACATATAGCGATATGTCCCTAAACGCAGTAACTCTTAACCAAGCCCGCCTCGCCCACGGCATGGATGCTCTCGTCCCAACCACACCCCCAACCACAACCGACGAGGAATAATTAAAACAAAAAGCCGTTTGAAAAAACGGCTTTAGTTTTTGCTCCGAAATATGAGTAGTTGTATCTATTTGCTGCTTAGCAAACGATAACTTTTTGGTGAAATACCGTATTTGTTTTTGAAGGCAGTAGAAAAGTAATTTGAGTCTGAGA
>JAZNJK010000152.1:0-9730 GCA_045578005.1 Eubacteriales bacterium
AGAACGACATGGCTACGATCCGACTTCGTGGTCGGGATGGGAGTTGGTTAGGATAAGCATATCGGGTTTAACTTTCAAAAATTTTCTTTTTATCTTAACCTTACGCTTCATTGTGCGGTCAACCGAACGCATACTGTTTGAAAGGTAAGGGTCAATTACTATTCTGAGTTTTCCAGAGATCAGGAGAAGTCCGCCCTGTCCAAGCCAAATGTGTTTCATATTTTCCTCCGCTTGATTGATTAAGCCTAAAACATACACATTCATTTTAGCACATTTTTTTGCTTTTGTATATATTTTTTTAAAAATAAATGGAAAAATTTTATATTTTTATTGAAATATTGCGTAAATTATATTAAAATGAATTGAAGCGTTTCATTTGACTACTTTAAGCGGATTTACTTTTAATGGTTACACGACAAGGGGGTGACGGTTTTGGTTATTTACAATTTAAAAACAATGCAAGTTTGTGATATTAATGAAAAATGTGTCGTTGCTCTCGGTGCGTTTGACGGATGTCATGCGGGGCATATGGCTGTTTTTTCTAAATGTATTGCTCTTGCGAAAAAGATGAAGGTTCGCAGTGCCGTTTACACTTTTAGCCGTCCGCCAAGGGATTATTTCACAAATGGCGGGGGAATGTGTCTATTTTCGCAAGAAGAAAAACTCCGTGCCATTCGAGATAGCGGTATTGATTTTTTATGTATTGACGATTTTGAGGCGGTAAAGGACCTTGACGGTGAGCGCTTTCTAAACGATGTTTTATGTTCCAAATTAGGAGCAGTTGGTGCTTGTTGTGGATTTAACTACACTTTCGGAAAAGGAGCGTCACAAACCGCCGAAAATCTACGCAGTTTTTTTGAAAATCGTGGGGGATGTATCGAAATTTGCGACAAAATCATCTACAAAGGCAATGTGCTTAGTTCATCACTTTTGAGGGAATTTATCGAAAAGGGAGAGGTTGAGGCGCTACTTGATGTTTGCCGTCCTTACTCGGTCCACTCGATAGTTGAACACGGCAAAGAACTCGGTAGGACTATTGGCATTCCTACGATAAATCAAAAAATCCCAAAAAGCAAAATTTTACCTCGCAAAGGAGTTTACATTACCGAATGTGAAATTGGTGAAGATGTTTATCCGTCGGTGACTAATGTCGGTCTTCGTCCAACTGTTGAAGACACAGACTGTGTGAATATGGAAACCCACATTATCGGATACAATGGAAATCTCTACGGTTCTGGCGTTAGGGTGAATTTCTACAAATTCATTCGCGATGAGGTGAAATTTTCTTCTATTGAAGAATTAAAGCAAGAAATTAACAAAAATATCGAAATGGCAAAGGAATATTTTCGGTAAGCAAAAACTTGCAATTTTTTATCAGTGGCAAAAACACTTTCAATTAGACAAAAACAAAAAAGGCGATTGCCATATCACCCCACGGGGTCAGTGATATGGCTTTTCTTTTTACTTACCAAAAAGAAATTTCGCCTTTATACCTATTATATGCCGTTTCTTGTCCTTGTTATACTTCTTTGAAGATTTTCATTGGCTTTTCCGAGTTTTGTTGCACTTTTCTACAAATTGCATATAAATTACGGTTTGTTTGCACCTTTTTTATTAATTATTTATAAAAAATTGTAAAAAAGTATTGAAATTTTTGGCTTGTTATGGTAAAATGCTTATGTAGAAAATTTTTATCCACGTTAAGGAGTTTACAAAAATGAAAAAATTACTTTCACTTATTTTGTGCTTCCTCATGATTGTTCCTTGCTTTGTGTTTGGTGCATTCGCCGAGGAAGAAACTGAAGAGGAACTTTCAAACCTCGCTCTTTCAGCCGGAATTAAGGCAACTTCCTATTGGAATGCTTCCACGCTTCCGAAGTCGGCTGTAAACGGCGAGTCCACCGGCGATATTCCAAAGCCCGGTGAATGGAAAGGTCACAATAACTTCTGGAACCCATGTGCGCCAGGTCGTGACAACGGAACAGGCCCTTACAAGCGTCTTGAAGAAGGCGTTGAAAGTTTTCAATTTACTTTCAAAGGTCTTAACCGTGGTTACAAACTTATTAGTTATGTTGACATTTACACAAGACAAACTTGCTCAAACAACCCACTTTACACAGTTAAGTGCCTTATCAACGGTGTTTGGACCGAAGTTGCTTCAATGAAACAGCAACAAGGCGAGGTGCTTTCCGGATATGGTGTTGAGGCATATAAACTTCACCTCGTTCTTCCAGAAGAAGTTATCGTTGATGGTGCTGTTTGCAAAGTAAACACAAAGAGCCTTAAAATTGAAATCAGAGAATTCGCTGAATGTGGCGGATGCGGACACAACTGGGATGTTCCTTGTATTTATGAGTTTGAAGTTTATGGTAAGACCGGTTTTGTTCCTGAAATCGACCTTCACGACGGTGCGCTTCTTACTACAAACGCAGCAATCGGCGGACAAATCTCCGCTTCATCATCTGCAACAGGTAGATATCCTGCTCTTGCCGGTGATACTCTTGTTTCTACAAGTTGGGTATCAAAGAACACAACTGACAACGAATGGATTATGTCAGAATTTGACAAGCCATACGACCTTGAATCATTGAAACTTAATATCGGTATGGCTGATGCTGCTAACAGTTACTCCATTGACGCCGAAGTTAAAATTGGCGGTGTTTGGTCAACTGTTGAGACAAAGACAGTTGCATCTTCAACAAGCGAAAGTGCCGATGTTGAATTTGACATTACAGGAAAAAATCTCGGTGTTGAGGGTATTAGATTTACGTTCTCATCACAAGGTGGCAAGGCTGCTTGCATGTCCGAGATGATCGCTACTATTGCTGACGGTAAAAAGTGCGAATACCTTTATGAATTTATGACAACAAACAGAAAGCAATCAACCGCTAACGGTAACCTTGCTATCTACGGTGAGCCTTATGCTACCTCAGTATTTGACCACCTTGGTATTTCCGATGTTTCCTATATCAATGACGGTGCTATTGCCGATGCTGACTACGCTTGGTTTGCTAAATCATTCGAGAAGGGACAATATTGTGGCGTTACTCTTAAAGAGTCAAAGACTGTAAACAAAGTTACTCTCTACTTCAACGATGCTATTATCGGTGGATATAACGCAAGAGAATACTATGTTATCGGATTTGATGTTCAAGTTAAACTTACTGATGGCACATTCAAGACTGTTGCATCGGGAACTAACCTTGACGCTTCAAAAGCAAATGCAAAAAATCTTGACAAATACATAGTATCAATTGATATTCCTGAAATCGAAACTGACGATGTTCGTATATCATTCACAAACACTGATGTTGGATTTGCATTTCTCAAAGAACTTGAGATTTACGGACCTGAAGTATACGGTGGATATTCAACATACGCTCACGGTAGAAAAACAGTTGCTAAAACTTCTGCGTTTGGTGAGGCATTTGTTCTCGGACGCGCAAGTTTCATGAACCAAATTTCACCTGTTCATACCTTGCTCGTATCAGTTAACGATTTCAAAGCAAGCCTTTGGATCTAATGACAAACTTAAAAGACTGTCCGAAAGGACAGTCTTTTTGTTTGTCAAATGCGGAATTCGGATGTCGTAATTCTTGAAAACTTGTTTTCATTAGAATTACCCATACATGCGACCGCAGGGAGTCGTAATGAGGAATGAAGGATACTGCTCGGCAAGCATAAAAGCAATTCGCTCCACCAAAGGCGGACTTGCCACATAAGTTCTCGAAATCTTGCTCCATTTCCATAACTTTAAAAGACTGTCCGAAAGGACAGTCTTTTTGTTTATTAAATGTGAAGTTTGGTTATATTTCTTCTACGATAAGTTCCGCCTCGACATTTGTTTTTCCGTCGGGACGAATGGTGCGAACATAAAATCTATTATCTATTTTAGTAGTATAGATTTTAAGAGTATCGCCTTTTTTTGCCTCGTTTGAAAAATAGATACCGATTGATTTGACACGAAGCTTTTCAAGATTTGGAATTACATCGCAAATTATTCTTGGATAATTGGTGTTGTTAACATGACCGTTTAGGTCGATATCACTGTTTTGAACGGTGTATTCACCTGTCAAGTTGAGCCCAAGGGCGGTTGAAATGCGGACTCTTGCAGGGCGCTCGGTTTGGATAGGTTCATCCGTATAATAAGCGCTCGTATCAACATCTTCAACGGTATAGAGTTTCTTTTCCTCGGTTGAAACAAGAGCCCATGATGATGTTGCCTCGCAAAGAATTTCACCGTCTCGCTCAATTTCATAGCAACGGATAAAACTTACTCCTCTGCTTGGGCAAGCCCACGAACGCGCTATTATGTTATCATATGCCAAGATTGGTGCAAACATTTCAAGTCTTATTGCGCTAAGGACAAATGCCTTTTTTTGTGCAAGAAGTTCTTTATATGTTGGGTGCTGTGCGTTTAATTGGCACATTGCTGCCTCTTGTATGTATTTGAAAACCTGAGATACGCTTGCAACTTCGCTCGAATCGGTTTCGTGAAATTTAACTTTAAAATTTTCGCTCCACTTCATTTTTTACTTCCTTTCATTCTATCTTTATTATAAGAGTGATGGTTCGATAGTTATTTTACCATTTTTTCGCCTTAAAGTCAAGTGAAAAATAAAAATCCGAGGTTGCTCGGATTTTACATTGATGTATTCGGTGTGAATTTCGCCACCGCCTCATTTGGCATTGTTTGCGTGGGGTTGGCTATTGTCATTGGGGGTTCGGGAGTTAAACCGAAACTTACACTAATTGCATTATTTACCGCTTGCATCATTGCTTCGTCAAGATGTCCAAGTCGCTCTCTTAACCTTGTTTTATCTATCGTTCTTATTTGTTCAAGAAGGATAACGGAATTTTTAGATAAACCAACATCGGCTGAAAAAATGTCGATATGTGTCGGTAATTTGCTCTTTGTTAGTCTACTTGTTATTGCCGTTACAATGACGGTTGGGCTATATTTATTTCCTATATCGTTTTGTATTACAAGGACGGGGCGCACTCCACCTTGCTCCGAGCCGACAACGGGACTTAGGTCGGCATAATATATATCTCCGCGTTTTATGTTCATTTTTGCTCCTTAGTCTTTAATATGTGATTATATTATTGACACTGCATTTTGTTTTAATCACTTTTTATTGATTTTTAATATCATAATATGCAAAATGACAAAAAACGACAAAGTTTATTATTTTTCCTAATATTAAAACCGCCGACACAGAGTCGGCGGTTTTGTATTAAAATAAAGTTTCAAAATTTTGTCAAAACACAGCATTCATTATGCCATTCTTTCGAGTTTTTCGGGAGTGATTTCATATTCAAGAGGTTTGCCGTTTAGATAATTATCAAATTCATTTACCATAAGTTCAGCCATTCTTCTAACCTCGTTTGCCATACTTCCCGCAATATGTGGGGTGAGAATGACATTGGGAAGTTTAAAGAAATCACTATTTTCTTCCGGTGGCTCTTGAATAGTTACATCGAGGAGTGCGCATATATCTTCACGCTTTGCAAGGACGCTTAACATTTCGTCCTCAACGATTTGCGCACCGCGACCTGTGTTTATAAATGTGGAATTTTCCTTCATTTTTTCGAAGTGTTCGCCTTTTAAAATTCCAACTGTTGCAGGAACATTTGCAAGGTGGTTTGACACAACATCACACTCGGAGAAGATTTTGTCAAGTTCACACTTTTCAACACCGAGCGCTTTTGCGCCTTCGTCACTTAAAAACTTGTCATAAACGAGAATTTCAAGGCGATATGGTTTTAGGAGTTCAATAACCTTTCTTCCTATCATACCGACACCGATAATTCCTATCTTTGCGTCATAGTTTCCGCTATGTTTTGCGGATACATCAAGCGCTTTTTTATACTCTCCTTGTTTTGCAAGAACAGATGAATGGAAAAATCCTTTATCGGCAAGAAGAATTTGTCCTACTGTATATTCGGCAACGGGAACGGCATTTGCGGCATAAGCACTCGTGATTTTAACACCCTTTTCAAAATACTCTTTTGCAAAGTATCTTATTGAGCCTGCGCCATAAAAAAGCACTTTTAGGCTTGGGAAGTATTCGGTGAGTTTTATCTCTCCACCGCCCGGCATTCCCCATGTTGAAAAGATATATTCTACATCTTTAAATTTATCGGGGGACGCAACAATATCCTCTTCACAGTAGACATTTAGGTCAATATCTACCATTTCTTTTAGTTTATCTATATTTTTTTGACCATAAACATAGTCGATGTTACCTTTATTGTTTGTTAAAAATATCGCTTTCATTAAAGTTCTCCTTTGTGCATTTGTTCACTCTTTTATTTTGGCACAATTTTGAGCATATGTCAAGGGATTAGCGGTATTTTGTTGATTAAAAATCAGTTTATTCAAAATATCGCGCGCACACGGGCGTAATTTAATAATCTTACTTGACAAACGAATGAATAAATGATAAAATTAAGGTAATATATAACACTTTTGGAGGATTTTATATGGCTTATCAAGTTATACAAAACAAAGATGCTCTACTTAGCGCTTGCAAGGAAAGTGGAACATCATTTCCTTACTCTGATGACATTTCAGTTCTTGGTAAAGAAATAAAGGTTGGCTCAAAGACTGTTCACAACCGTATTGTATATCAAGCAATGGAAGGCTGTGACGGAACATTTGACGGTGCGCCTGACGAACTTACTAAAAGAAGATACATGCGTTTTGCCCGTGGCGGTGCGGGAATTATTTGGTTTGAGGCTACTGCCGTTTTGGGCGAAGGTCGTGCAAATCCAAGACAAATGTTCCTTACCGACAAGACAAAGGACGATTTCAAGCGAATTGTTTCAGATATTAAAGAGGAGTGTATCAAGGCAAACGGGTTTGAGCCTATTGTTATTTGCCAACTTACGCACTCGGGAAGATACTCTAAACCCGAAGGCACTCCTGCTCCGCTAATCGCTTACAACAATCCGATTTTTGAAAAGAACAATCCTATCGACAAATCAAGAATTGTCAGTGACGAATATCTTGACAGAGTTTGCGAAGCGCTTATAAATGGTGCTATCGAGGCTGAAAAGTGCGGATTTGACGGTGGCGATATTAAGAGTTGTCATAGATATTTGCTTAGCGAAATCCTTTCCGCTTATGAGCGTGAGGGAAAATATGGTGGAAGTTTTGAAAACCGCACACGACTCCTTACAACCGCAGTTAAGGGTGCAAGAGAGTCAACGGGCAAGGACTTTATCATCACTTCCCGTCTTAACATTTATGACGGATTTGAATATCCATATGGATTTGGTGTAAAGAAGGGCGAGGGTATTACTCCCGACCTTACCGAAGCGAAGATGCTTGCTAAAAATCTCGTTGCAAACGGTCTTGACCTACTTGACTGCACAATGGGAAACCCATACTTCAATCCACATGTAAACCGTCCGTTTGCAAAAGGCACATACGAACCGCCTGAACATCCTTTGTTTGGGGTTGAGCGTATGCTTAACGGAATTAGCGAGGTTGCAAGTGAAATCAAAGGCACACCTGTAATTTGTTCGGGAATTTCTTTCCTTGGCGGTGTCAGTGCGAATGTATGCGCAGGTTATATAAACGAGGGCAAGTTTGATTTTGCGGGTTACGGCAGAGAAACTCTTGCATATCCCGACTGTGCTAATGCTATAACATCGGGCGAAAATCTTGATACTAAAAAACTTTGCATTTGTTGTGGTAAATGCACCGAAATCATGAGATGTCCGGGTGGCACACCTGGTTGTGTAATTCGTGACACTGATGTTTATATGCCACTTTACAAGAAGTTCGTGCTTGGCAAATAATCATAATTAAGTAAATTAAGTGAGGTAATTATAATGAAAGTTGCTTTGATAACAGGCGCAGTTGGTGGCATTGGCTACGCATGCGTTGAAAAATTTGCAAATGAGGGTTACGCTATTCTTGCTATGGATATTGCTCCAAAAGAAGTGGCTGACGAAAAATTTAAGGGATTTAACAATGTTGTTTATGTTTCAGGAAACTTGGCAAGCGCTAATGACCGTGAGGGTGTTTTGAAGTCTTGTCTTGATGCTTTTGGCAGGGTTGACGTGCTTGTAAATGTTGCAGGTGTTGCTCCAAAGGTTAGAAACGATATTCTTGAAATGAGTGAGGAAAGTTATGACTTTGTTATGGATATTAACACAAAAGGCACACTTTTCTTGACACAAATTGTTGCTAATCAAATGCTCAAACAAGAGGTGGAAAACGGAATTCGTGGATATATTGCGAATGTTTCTTCTTGTTCCGCTTACACATCTTCAACAAGTCGTGGTGAATACTGCATTTCAAAGGCAGGTGCTACTATGATTACAAAACTCTTTGCTGACCGCTTGGCAGGCGAGGGCATTACTGTAAACGAAATTTGCCCCGGCATTATTGCGACAGGTATGACCGAGAAGGTTAAAGAAAAATACGACAAACTCATTGCCGAAGGTCTTGTGCCTATGGGTAGATGGGGACTTCCCGAAGACTGCGCAAAGGCTATTTTCACACTTTGCTCGGGTATGCTAGGATATACAACCGGTCAATCAATCATCGTTGACGGTGGTATGCACATTCAAAGACTTTAATAACAGGAAAAGACTCCCTTGTTTTTGAAGGGAGTTTTTGCAGTATTACAAGAGGAATATTATGAAAGAAAGTATTATTAAAATTGGCGGTGTATCTGTCAAAAAAATCACATTAAACACCGTTATTATAGGCACAGGTGCGGCGGGATACAACTGTGCATTAAGGCTTAACGACTACGGGGTTAACGATATTGCTATTGTTTCCGAGGGTGTTAAGATGGGAACATCAAGAAATACAGGCTCGGATAAGCAAACATACTACAAAATGAACCTTTGTGCAGACTATCCCGACTCTCCAAAGGCGATGGCACAAGACTTATTTAACGGAAAGTGCGTTGATGGTGATATTGCGTATGCCGAGGCGGCGCTTTCGGTTATGTCGTTTTTGCACCTTTGCGAACTCGGTGTAGAATTCCCTGTTAACCGCTATGGTGAGTATGTTGGATATAAGACTGACCACGACCCAAGAGCAAGGGCAACAAGCGTTGGCCCACTCACATCAAAGATGATGACTGAGTGCCTTGAAAATGCGGTGAACAATCGTGGGATTAAGGTTTTTGACAAACTTCAAGTAATTGAATTTATTAAAAATGGCGACACATGTATCGGTATTTTGTGTCTTAATAAGGTTGGGGCAAATGAAGATGAGCGTTTTGTTCTCTTCCTTGCCGAAAATACCGTTTGCGCAACAGGTGGCCCTGCGGGTATTTACTCGAACACTGTTTATCCGCTCGGACATCACGGTGCGTCGGGTGTTGCTTTTGAGGCGGGTGTTAAGGGTCGCAACCTTACCGAATGGCAATACGGTCTTGCATCTACTTCGCCAAGATGGAATGTGTCGGGAACTTACATGCAAGTTCTTCCCCGTTTTGTTTCGGTTGATGCTGACGGAAATGAATATGAATTTTTGAACGAGTATTTTGACGACATTGGCACTTGCCTTTCTAAGATTTTTAAGAAGGGTTACGAATGGCCATTTGACTGTCGCAAGGTGCTTGGCGGTTCATCAATTATCGACCTTCTTGTTTTTCGTGAGAATGTTATGAAGGGTAGACGCGTTTACCTTGATTTTAGAAAAAATCCTTACGGACTTAAAGACTTGCCTTACGACAAACTTGAAAACGAGGCAAGGGAG
>JAZNJK010000153.1:0-22573 GCA_045578005.1 Eubacteriales bacterium
TAACCACTACACCACAGGTAGACCTAAGGCGGAAGAAAATGATAAAGATTTCATTCGCTTTACATCTTGTTATTTGGATATGCCAAACAGCCCACTTTACCCATTCGGCTATGGACTATCCTATACAAACTTTGAGTATAGCGACTTCACTTTGAGTAGCGATACAATGAATAGAGAAGACACTCTTGTAGCAAGTGTTAAGGTTAAAAACACAGGTAAGTATAAGGCAAAAGAGGCAGTTCAGTTCTACATAAGAGATGTAAAGGGTTCTTGTGTCCGTCCCGTAAAGGAACTTAAAGGATTTGAAAAGATAACCCTTGATGTCGGCGAGGAAAAGACCGTTTCATTCGAAATCACCGAGGAAACACTCAAATATTGGAATAAAGACCTTAACTTCGTTGCCGAAAAAGGCGAGTTCCAAGTATTCATCGGTAAAGACTCAAATTGCAAGCCGTTTGCAAGTTTTATGCTAATTTAACGGTGTTCTAAACTAATTTAAAAAACAAAAGTCCGTGTGCTAATACATGCGGACTTTTTGGTTGCCGTAATAAGTGCGTCAATTTGATAAATCACTTGACACACCAAAAATATTATGATAAGATTACAATATGAAGTTCCAAAAGTAACGGAGAGAAATTTATGAAAAAACTAATCACATTTTTACTAATTCTTTGTATGATTGCAAATGTTTTTGTCGCTTGTGGCGATGATGAAAGTTCAAGCAGTTCATCACAAAGCCAAAGCGTGTCCGAGTCCGAAAGACAAAGCGAAAGCACTTCCGAATCCGAAAGCGAGAGTTTTTCTTTCATTTACGATGAAGAAGATGAATCATCAAGCACCGAAACTGAAAGCGAAAGCACCAACGAAGAAATAATGCAAAATCAAAAATGGGCAGAGGACGGAGTGCTTAAAATTTTGGCAATCGGTAACAGTTTCTCCGACGACGCAATGGAATATGTTTACCAAGTAGCCAAAGACGCAGGCGTTGAAAATATCAAACTCGGTAATATGTTCATCGGTGGCTGTTCACTTGAAAGACACCTTGAAAACGCAAAGGGAAATAAAGGCGCATACGACTTCCGCACAAACACAAGCGGAAAATGGTCAACAAGGGGTGGAGTATCTATTAAAGCCGCAGTTTTAAGCGAAAACTGGGACTTCATCACATTCCAACAGGTAAGTGGATATAGCGGAATTGCCGACTCATTTGACGACCTTGAAGAACTAATCGAAATTGTCCAACCTCTTTGCCCTGATGCAACTCTTGCATGGCATATGACATGGGCATATAAAGTTGGCTCAACCCACTCCGACTTTTCGAAGTATGGCAAAAATCAAATGACAATGTATAACGCCATCACAGGCGCAGTTAATGAAAAAATCCTAACAAATGACGATATCGGCATTGTAATCCCATCAGGCACATCTATCCAAAACGCAAGAACATCTGTTATCGGTGAGATGACCCGTGACGGATATCACCTTTCGCTCGGTATAGGCAGATATATCGCATCAATGACATTTGTAAAGGCGCTAACAGGTCTTTCCATTGATAACTCGGTAACAACCCCCGATGATGTTGACAGTTACGAACTTAAAGCGATAATCGAAAGCGTAAATAATGCTATTGACACTCCTTACGAAGTAACAAAATCGTCCTACCCACTAAAAACAGCAGGTAGCGGAATTAACGACTCGGCAAATGTAGGCGTTATTCCCGAGGGATTTGTTCAACTTAACGCAACACAACTCGGTCTTACCCCCGCAAGTTTCTATAATACCACAGGCTCTAATGTTTGGGACGACCCTTCAAGTAACTGGAATAAGGGATTTATGGCGACCAAAAAACTCACAAGAGAAGACCTTCCCGTCGGTTCAATCATCGAAATCGCACAGGGTTGGCAGTATCGCCCCGAAGGTTGGAATTATTCTGGTAAACGCCCCGATAATGTTAAAACGCTCCGCATCGTAATTGATGAGGATTGGTGGGGCTCATACTCCGAGCGTGGATTTAATATCTCACAAACCACCCATACAACAAATTCAAATAAACCAATTACCCTAACCCCCGAAGAAGTAGCCGAAACGATTTTCAAAGTATTCGTTCCCGCTTCCGCCACATCAAATAATTAATATAAACACCACCCGAGAGGGTGGTGTTTTATGCTCTTTCAAGCGAAACCAAATCAATATCTTTCGGCAAGTGTAAATTAAAAATGAAAACTGTTGACTTTTCATTATAAATTTGCTAAAATAAAAAGGTAGTTTAAATTCAATGCCTGACGGGAGCGGAACAAACCAGCCTTAAACCGTGTATTTACGGCATTAAGTGTGGTTTTAATTGTATTCCCGTCAGACATCACAAAAGGAACAAAAATGGAAAATAACGAAAATAATATCCAAGAGTCAAACTCTTTAAGAAAACTAAAAATGCTTGGCGGTAGCACAAGCGAGAATATTCACCTCGAAAGCGACAAAGAGGTTAAGGGCGATTTTTGGTCAAACCTTTGGTATCAACATAAGTGGGCGATAATTTTAGGCAGTATTGCAGTCATTATGCTTATCGTGTTGATTTTTATGCTTGCAAACGATAAAAAAGAGGACCTTAACATTATGTATGTCGGACCCGAACCCGTTATTCATAAGGTTGAGGAAATGACCGAAAAACTCTCTAACATTTGCGACGACTACGACGGTGATGGTGAAATCGTTCTAAATTTCCCAACCCTCATATATCAAACCGATGCACAGCGTCAAAAGTTAAAGGACACCCACCCCGAAAAACTCATCACTCCCCAAGCAAGTAGCGATGCTCTCGGCCAATTTCAAGCACAACTAATGTCGGGCGCACTTACAATCTACTTGCTCGATCCCGAACTCTATGAGCAAAGCGCAAAATCGCTCTGTGTCCCTATTTCCGAAATCCTTGGCGATATTTCAACACTTAAAGACGGCATTGTTTACGATGATAGAGCAATCAATTTTTCAAAAACCACCTTTGCAATTCGCTACGATGAATTTGATATTTTACCGAGCGATACCGTTATGTGTGTCGTAAAAACGGTCAATACTGACAGTGCCCTTTTTGAAAACAGTTGCGACTTTTTCAAATCAATCGTGGAATTCAACTAATTTAACTTGAAATAAATCAGAAGTTAACGAAAGGAGAAGATATGGAAAATAACACACAAAAAAATCCGTTAAATAAGAAAAAAATAGTCTTGTTTATCGTGTATAGCATAGTCGCAATATGCCTATTTATGACTGTGTTGTCAATAAACGATTTAGACGCAATTTCCAAGCAACTTGAAACCGTTAAAATCGAATATGTCTTCTACGCTTTCCTTATGATAATGGCATTTGCCCTCATATTTCCGCTTTCTTTGTGTATCTTAACCAAAGCAAGAGGCACAAATGTAAAAATGTCAACAACCTACTCGATAGCAATGACGGAGCATTTTTTCAATGGTGTTACTCCACTCTCGACAGGCGGACAACCCTTTCAAGTGTATTCGTTTTATAGAGCCAAGGTAAAACTTTCCGAGTCAACAGGACTCCTTCTTACCAACCTACTTGTGTATATGATAGTCACAACTGCATTTGCCCTCGTAGGACTCTTCTATTTCGATATTTTCCTTGCCCATATGGATAAATGGTGGGTCCCTGTGGTTATCATCGGCTATATTCTCGATGTTTTAATCCTCGTAATCACCTTTTCGCTTGGCGCAAGTAAAACGATTAGAAATCTTTTAATGAAACTCGTTAATGCCATTTGTAAAATTCGCATATTTAGAAAACTTCAACCCAAAGCAAAGGCGCTTGAAGAGTATTTTGAACAAGTTCAAGAGGCATTTCATTATCTTACAAAGAAAAAAGGCGCATTTGTCCTCGCTCTTGTTAGTAAGACAATAGCCTACGCATTCTACTATGGTGCATCATACTTCATTCTTTTGGCATTCGGTGTGCCAATGCACGCAGAAAACCTTCTTCTTTCAATGTCCGCAACCGCATTTTCAATAACCGCAGTTGGATTTATTCCAACCCCAGGCGCATCGGGCGGAGTAGAGGGAGCAATGGGACAAATCTATCGTTCAATAGTTATCTTTATAACAGGTGGCGCAGTTTTTGCTACCGCAACCGCAGTCGCAAGCGGAGTAATGCTCATATGGCGACTGTTGAGTTATTATCTTCTTATGCTCATCTCACTGGCATTTTATATCGGTCTTGAAGTAGTGTTTAATAAAAACGCACGAAAAATGGCTACACCCCCCGAGCAAGTGGAAGAAAATAACGATAAATCCGTAGAAAACACAAACGAATAAATCAAATAAAATCAAACACAAAAACGGGCAGAAAAACCAAAACTGCCCGTTTTAAAATGCCCCAAAAACAAATTCAAAAATTTTGCGAAAAGGTATTGCATTTTCAAAAATAGTATGATATAATATCAAGCGTCTTATGAATAGGGGTGTAGTTCAGTCGGTAGAACACCAGTCTCCAAAACTGGGTGTCCAGGGTTCGAGTCCTTGCGCCCCTGCCATACTAAAAAACTCTTGAAAACACTGATAAATCCAGTGTTTAAAAGAGTTTTTCTTATTTTTACAAAGT
Source organism: Eubacteriales bacterium (assembly GCA_045578005.1). Classification (GTDB taxonomy): domain Bacteria; phylum Bacillota; class Clostridia; order Oscillospirales; family CAG-272; genus RGIG2000. Next base: position 4,609 of record JAZNJK010000153.1, read on the forward strand.
CCGAATTGTGCCAATAAATACCTATAAAATACCCCTCAAATGTAGTCAAAATGTAGTCAAACTACAAAAAACAAAAAGGCCCTTTTTACAAAGAGGGCTTTTTTTATTTTCAAGACTCAAATTTTAACCAAATGAGAGTTACGCGTGCCCTTGTCTGAACAAGCGTGCGCGCGCAGGCGCGCGCACGGACAAGGGCACGCTTACCTTCCTTGCCTCTACAAAAACTTGAAGAAAGGCAAGCAGGCGTTCGCGCTAAATCGCTTTCCGAACGCCTGCTGCTGTTGCACTTTCTTATCTAAGTTAATCAACTGAAGAGGGCAAAAGACGAAGATTATTAAGCGTGCATGGCCCTATTATATTTCCATTATTAATAAGCACGAAATCATCAAACAACAAAAGCTTATCTTCATACTTATTCATAGGAGCCAAGACATCTTCATCTTTAATATCAGAAATGCGATATTCAGGTAAGCCCCTGGAATATATTATCTTTTCACCACTCTTCTCAAGATATTTCATAAGATAGCCTAAAGTCCTTGAAAGGTCGTTTTTGTTTATATTCTCAAAATCGTTCCTTCCGAATTTATCTATAACAGGAACACAAGAATGAGTTATTCTTTTTTTATGAGTCTTATAATCGTAATCCTCAATCTCTTCAATAGGACCAGGAAGAGCGCCATCAGGAATATCAAAAATTCCATGAAAATGAAGTCTATCGCTTTTAGAGCCTCTTTCCCATACACCGATGTATTTCCAAAGCTTGCGATAAGCATTATTTTTTAAAAAATTACTAAAACTTTCTTTAAACGAATTCTCATCGTGAAGCTCATCATTGTATGTGAAGGTGCAAAAATAATTCCAAGAGCCATGAAGATACGCTTTACGAACCATACGCTTACGCCTGTATATAAGATTACGACGAGCTTTAGCATACATTTCGTCAACATAAGCAGTCGCCTCTGATAAAGAATCGAAATATTGCTTTATACGCTCTAAAACATACTCTCTTCGTTCTCTAAATAAAAAACCATCACATTCATTATTAAATTTTTCAAATAACTTCTTACGAGGCACAGGGACCTCGATTTTAACAATTTTTACCGACGATATTGCCTCGCAAGCGATTGAGGTTGATGTTTTATCATTATTTTCATTTTCGTTCAAAATCGAGCCTTTTGGGCGCTCTACAATCATACCGTTATCATCTACGCATATCTCTTTCGCAACATAAACTACATCGTCTTCACGAGGTGCTCTTCGTCTTGTTAAAGGATTAGTAATGCGAGGAATGGCTATATAAGCGTTTCCATCGCTATAAATCTTTGCCTTTTTATACATAAAGCACCACCTATTCATTATACTAATGTGGAAATGTGGAAAACTCTTATTTTAGTTTCCCACATTACACACAAACAAACACTTTCCAACTATGGAAAACAAGGTTTACCACAGATTGAAAAGTCTACTACTGCTGTATACTTTCTCTCGTCAGAAAGTATCAAAGAGGACTGATTATATTTATTATCTATTAAACATCAGCAAACTGAGTATACTCAGACATTTTTAAATAGAAATAAGAATTTTGTAGCGCCATCTCCTCTCGTGTTTGGCGAAGCGCCTGGTATTCTATAAAGTCAAACATTCCTATACCAGAATTGTAAGACATCTCTTCAAAAAACTCTCCATAACAATCTGAGGCAAATCTATCAGAGTAAGCCTTTTTCCTTGAAAGATAATATTTTGACTCAATAGCAACACCGTCAAGTTTGCCGACTGTTGTTTCAAAATCATAAACATAATACCCGAATCTATTTTCAAGCCTGGAATATCGAGTTTCGGTCCAAGAGAAGATATTTTTAAGGATATAAACCAAAAGCGTATTATCTCCTCTTAAATTTCGCATATTTAAATAAAAATCTCTAAAATGAGGATAAATAACATCGTGAACAAATCCGTCAAAAAACAGGCCCTTATATAAAACCTTAAGGTCACTCTTGCCGACAATTTGAATAACACTAAAGGTATCTCGTGTATTTGCGCCTAAACTATCCGGTCTTTGTTCTTCGGAAAGAATACGAACAAAAGGCTTAAAATCTATCATAGCACGATGGCGAATCATTTTAATAGAATCTTCCGTTCCGTCATTTGTAGGATTAGCCTCAGCGTCTTTTTTCTTCATTTCGCGATTTTCCTTTGAATTTCCTCGCTCCTTACCAATTTCCGTAAGGCATATAACACCAAACTCGAAAGCGCCGGAATTTGCATTAAGCTCAACCATCTTCTTACCCAAACGAAGCATATCAAAATCAATGATTTTTGCAAAGTGTGAAGCAAGCTCGCTCTCCCTAGGAGTTCGATGGAAAAAGTCAGTAACCCAAAGAGGGAAAAAACCATCATCACAATACATATCTTCACGAATTGAATAATTAGCAAATATCAAAGAGCATTGAGTAATATATACAAGATACGCCTTTGAATATGTAATTAAAGCAATAAACAAATCAGTTATGCTTAAATCATCATCATGCTCCATCTTGTATTTTTCGAAATCATAACCCCAAAGATTTTCTTTGCAAGGATCATCAACAAACTTTTGATATTTATCGACAATATAATATTTCGTTGAAGAGAGATTAAATATCGTTTTATTTATATCAACAAGAGAGCTTCCGTGCTCGGCAAGGTCCTCTTGGCGCTTAATATGATTTTCGTAACAGCGCTTCAAATCATCTTCAAGTTTGAGCCAAGGAAAATTAGGGAACTTCAAATCCGTTCTTATAAGAATATCAAGAGCGTCATTTTTAAACATAACTGAATTTGAGAGGCCCATATCAGTTATAAGTGTTGTCTTACCGCCACCCATCGTGCAACAACCCAAAACACCAAGAGGCTGAGCGTTGATAAAGCCTCGGTTTTTCATTTCGTGATGCTCAAGGATAGAATAAGCAATCTTTTTAAGAATGCTCGTTATTATCAAATATATAACAGCAAGCCAAGCAATCAAGGGCAAGCCGGTAAAAGTAAGAAGCAAATCAAGAAGAAGTTTTAAAAAATAACCAGGAAAAGAAACAAACTCGAAACTTGACATAAAATATAAATAATACGATACAAGAGATATTAAAAGCGTTATAGCGTTTAAATTCAAAAGCCAAATAAATATAAGAAGCCTTAAATAATATCGTTTTTCAAGTAAAAAGGATAAAAAAGAGCGTAGCCAAAGATATGCTAACATAAGCTTAGGCTCTACACGCGCCTTAAAAAACTGTAAGGACCTTGTATCCTTATATTTGTCCTCTTCCTCTCCTTCACTTAAATATAGCGCTTTTACGCGTGATATAATGAGCATTACAAGAGGAATTAAAAGCGACAAAATAGAGAGGACCAAAGAACCGTAAAAAAGAACAGCCATTGAATAATTTCTAAAATTAGCGCCTGAGAAAAAATAATCTCCAAAATATTCACATTTAAATAGAAATTCATTAAGATCAAACGGAAGTATTTTTGCCAAATCAATATCCGGCATAAGTGTAACCGTAACAAGCTTGTCCTCAACGCTTAAATATGTAGCGCAAATATAATATATAAAACTATGATAAAGGTCCACACAAGACTGCCACAAACGCACATACGAAAGCTCGTATCTAAATATAGCAAAAACCACAGACACAAAAATCAAGCCTAAAGCAACATAATGCCTATGATTGATATTTTTAAAAAAGCCTTTTATTTTCGACATAAAATCACCTCTAAATTACACTAAAGGTATAAAAGGCGTAACCAACAAAGAAAGCTATCGTTAAATAGCATAATATTTGCAATAAATATACAAACTTTTTCATTTTGTTTTTCACCTCACTTTAATAAAGGTGGTCCAGCTTCCACCGAACCACCCCATTTTTTTAAAAATTTTTGATTTTGTATTGACAAAAATGTAAAAATCATATATAATGATAATGTTAATTGATACCGTACAGATTAGCTGGTCAGGACAAATTAACCTTAACCGCTTCTTTCAGCGGTGTGAATAGGTCAAGTACCTATATACCATAGCCTAATAAGCTATGGTTTTTATTTTTTAAATATTGATTTAATTTTTGCCTTGTCGTATTTAGTTAAACCAAAATTTTTCGATACATATTTTTGTTCATAAACATCACTTTTATCAAGATAACGAGCTTTTCCATGACTATTCACAGACGCCTGCCTATTTATATCTTTATCAAATATAATAGTTTTTGTTTCAGCAGCTCTTCCATAAATAGGAACTACAAAAATATTACCCTTTGAATTTTCGCCATATGCAATCGCTAATCGTGGCTTACTCATTTTATGATCAAAATGTTTATCATCCGTAACAATGAGCCTAGGCTCATCATAAGATTGATTATTAATTTTTTCCAACGATTTCAACCTTGCTTTAGCTTTTCGCCTTGTGCTCACAGGAACATCTGTTATATTTCCAGATATAACCTTTTTATAATAATTAATTTTTTCACGTACAGAATAACAAACCTTTCCTGCTCTTCCATGCTTAAACAAAATATCACCCCTTTTTTATGCGCAATTTTCCATTAACATAGCTAACATCACCTTGACGCCTTAAAGCATCAAAAAAGATTTCAGGTTCGCCTCCCATCATTTGACCATCTTCGCCAAAAAAGGCATCTATAAAATGTTTCTCCCAATCTCTATAACTGTTATACTCAACATAGTCAACCTTCTTAGGTTTAACATTAGATACTACAGGCTTATATTTAGATTTAGCTATCTCTTGTCTTATATTAGATGGTATAAAATCATTTTTGCGACACCACGCGACAAATTTATCGCTATCTAAATCAGTTATGCCTTTGTTTTGTAAATCATTAAGAATATCTTTTACAAAACCATTATTGTTTTTCTTTAACTTTTTCTTGCGTCCAAAGGGCTTTTTTCCTTTGGCGCCAGCTTTTAACCCTCTAACAAAGGCAAATTTTTCTTTTTTAGATTTAAACAATAAATCAACTCCTTTTATTAAGGTGGCTCGGAAAACCGGGCCACCTATTTTTTTAAGATTTATGAAACTTCCTTCCACGAGCAACACCAAGAGTATAAGCCCTTGCTGAACGCTCACCGTAATTTCTTTTAATCGATTTTCTCATTCTTGCGGTTGCAACAGGACCAGGTTTATTTACACCGTCGCAAAATCCACGAGAATAACTGTGCTTTGAAGAACCAAAACTCAAATTATGCTTTTGAGGATATAAATCTCTATGAGCATGATATGCCAACACATCTTGTCCAAAATGCTTTTTTGCCACTTATTTTCACCACCTTTTAATCTTTGAAATTATTGGAGTGCCATATGGAAATCCATATTTTTCCCCACGATAATCTCTATATCGTCCTTTGTTTTTTTCAAAATGCTCCTTGGCTTCTCTTTTGGTAGGAAAATTTCCTACAAAGAAATCCCCGGACCAATAATTAACAACCAAAGACCATTTACCTTGCTTTATAACCGGCTTTTTATATGGCATAAAATCACCACCTTCGTTTATTATATAAACGCTTGTGCACCAGCGTTATATTAATAACTATTTTTTAAGCCATTTTTACGGCCCATATTATAAGCGAAAGCACACTTTTTTCCATAAAGTTTTCTTATTACTTTAGAATCATCAAAAAAGCCTTTAAACCCATCATAAAAACCTATAGAATAAAAATGTTTAGGAGAATTAAAAGATATACCGAACTTTGTAGGATGAAGTGCTCTGTCATCGTGATACATTCTTTTTTGAGAAAAAGAAAATATTTTCAAAAAATCACCTCATTTCTTTGTAATCAAGCCCTTGCAAATCAAATGACTTTCTTTGCCAACAGGACAATTCCAGATTTTACATTCATTTTCAGAATGAAAACAATTCCTGTACGGACATTTTTGCCATAAAAAATAATCATACGCAGGAGCTACTTGAACCGCATAATTCAAATGTGCTTTCATATCAGCTTCGCTTCCTGATGTGCCATCCTCAATTACTTTCAAAGCAAAAAACTTTTTAGCAACACTAACAGAGTCAGAAGCCTCTACAAAATCTAAAATTTTATTTTTTTATCCTTTCAAAAAACCTCATCTACGATTAACCCTCTTCTTTTTAAAAGCTCCAACACCCGACAAAACAGCCATAAAGAGAATACCAAAACCGAGAACACCAATAAGAATGCTTATAAGTTTTGTAGTTTCGTTTTTAGCATTTACGCCTTGAGTATCGCTTACACCGTTATCGTAACCTTCGTTATATTGAGCCTTAAGAGTATTCTTAAACTCAACCGACGCTTTAAAATCATTTACACCAGCAACCTTACCGTTTGAATATTCAAGATCAAGAGCGTCAGTATAAGCAGTAGATGCCTTAAACGATTCTATACCCTCGGTATAGCCTGTTGAGTATTTGTTATTAAGAATATTTGTGTATTCCTCGGAACTCTTAAATTCCTCAACACCGTCAACCTTGCCTTCGTCATACTTATCTTGAAGATCTTCATCCGTCAACATAGAAGAATTGAAATTCATAAAATATTCAAAAGAATCTTCTGACAAATATAATGAATCATTTGTGTTATAATTAAAAATATCATACAAACCGGCAGGATCATCAGTATACTCACCTGATTGAACTTTAGAATTTAAATCAATTAAAGCATTTTTGAAATTCTCATATGTAGGACTATTTTTTGTAATTGAATTTACAAAGTCTTGAAATTCAGACGGAACAAATGCAAATTTGTAATCAATATTTCCTGTACCATGTTGAATACCAAATCTAAAGAAATTCAAATTCATATCTTGAGTATAAAGAACTTTGTAACCAGAAGATTCGGTTTCAAGTTTAATTATATCTTTGGGCAAGGATTCAATAACCCAACCATCATTAGATACAACTCCAGCCTCTTCAAGAGCCTTTGCAATAGCTTCATTAACATCTTCTTGCGTAATTTTAGAATAATTAAGAGCAGCTAAAAACGGTTCATTAAGACCAGAAGAATAAGATAAACACTCATATTCATAAAGATAACGCTCATGGAAATCAGGATGATCATAAACATGAACACCCTCAGAAGTTTCGGTATAGCCAAAATATAGTTCATCTATTTTTTCTATGAATTCATTGAAATCAGATATGTTGTATAAACTACAAAAATCTTGTAAACTAAAAGGATCGACAATTAAACCCTCAGGATATGAAATATAACAAAAATAAAGATGTTGATTATCGCCATAAGGAAATAAAATTTCATGAAAACTTAATTCTATTAAATATCCATCAAAAGAAACAGCATCTTCATATGGTTCGTTAAACGGACTATAAAAAATATGATAAGAAGTGCTATTATACGATGGAATATCATTGTTAGTTTCCTCGGCGTTTGAAACAAGCGCAAATGCTGAAAGCATGATAAAAATGCTTATTGCAAAAATTAAAATTTTAAATTTTCTTTTCATTTTCTATTTTTCCCTTTCTTTCTTTTGTGAATAAATAAAAACACGGACAACGCACCAAGAGAAATAACACTCAATACAAGAGTTAAAAGAGAAGAAACACTTACTGAATTATCATCACTTTTAACATTTTGAGAATCGTTAGCGCCTGCAAGATAGCCCTCATTATATCCACCATCAAACTGCGCTTGAAGAGTTGCCTTATATTCGGCACTATCTCTAAAATTCGCAAACCCTTCAGCCATGCCTTTATCATAAAGTTTTTCTTCTGCTTCAAAGTAGCCAGAATTATAGCCTAAATTATAACCGGAATTAACGCCATTTTCATATTGAGCGTAAAGATCATTCCTATAAGAATCAGAACCCTTATAATCCTCTTGCCCTGCGTTGTATCCGTTTTGATATGCTGATACTATCGCACCTTGATATTCGGCGGTATTCTTCATATCCTCGCCAAACTGAGACGATGCCTTATAATCGTTCACAGCTTGAGCCAAGAGCGCTTTGAACTCATCGGAATCGTGATATTGTTCAAGAAATGCTTGCTTTTCATCTTCGCTTAAGCCGTCGCTTTCAAGTCCGTCCTTAAATCCATCAGAATATCCTTCGTCGTAATGAGTAGGATGCTCAACACCGGTTCCTTGGGGATAAGGGCAACAATCATTATCGTGATCGGTATTATAGCTTGCACCGTAATTAGTGCCTTCATATTGTTCAGGCACTTCATATGCAAATGCGGAAATAGCAAGAATTATAGAAAAAACAAGCATTAAAGCAAATCTTAATATTATTTTTTTCATTTCTTTTTCCTTTCCTTAATAGTCTTAAATGGTAAAGTAATTACATCAATAACAATTTTTAAAACGGTTTTTATAACATCCCAAAAGATAATAATAAGAAGGAGTGTTACAATTAGCATGACGACCTTATAAAGATTTGAAAGAAAATCATCAAACCCATCAAAATCGTCTCCGCTAAATATACCTTCAGGCTTTTCACTCGGATTCCAAACATCCGCAGAGAAGTTTGTCGGTGAACGCTTTATCGGAAATACGGTAGTAACCCAATTTCCGTCTTTATCTTGATATCCGAGAGTTACAGAAATTGTATCAAAATTACGAATTACTTCCGTTTGAAATAAAGAAGCGTTACAAACTTCATCATCTCCAGTTGTATTATCAACTATAAGACCTTCATACGAATCATAAATCGTAGTATCGTAACGAAGTAAAAACCACTCGCAATTCTCATACTTCTCATTCTTGGTATTACAAGTAAAGCAAGAACCACAAGATGAACCTTGACACGAAACATCATATTTATCAATCTTATATTTTTTTGAAAAATCATCGATAGATAAATTTTTCAAATCTTTCATATCAATTTGTTGAAACATAGAATATTCAACTTTTTCGCCGGTATCCTTCTCGATATAATCGCCAAACCAAAACGTCTCCCAGCCTGTGCCCATTCGATACACGCCAAGTTCCTTGTTATCCATTAAAACGGTAAATTCTTGCTGTCTTATCGGATGGCTAAAATAAATAGGACCGTTTGAATTCATATTCCAACCGTATTCATCAATATAATTGATAACCTTTTCACCAAAAACAGATGTTTTTTCAAATGTTGTAACATCATCAGAATAAAACACCATTCCAAGAGGAAAAAGAGAATTGTCCTTATTTGGACCAATTACACCAGCACTAAAAATATCGCGTTTCAATTTATACCAAGAAACATCTTCACCATAAAGAGAATTCTTTATTGTGTAATCATTCAATTTCCCGGTTAAATTATAACCAAACAAATAATAATCATGTAGACCTGAAATGTTGGGAAAATACTTTTTAAAAAATAACGAATATTTAAAATCAGACTGCCTATTATTTATCCAATATTTTTGAAAAAGATCAGCTACATCAGAATCATCCACAACAAGTCCAAGATTCGTCTTATATTTCGCCCATTCAACATTCATAGAATAAACGCTTTTATAAATATTAAGAAGTTCTTTAGGAACTGGAAAATAAACCGCTTGAATATCGGTATATTTATCAACACCTTCGGTATTTACACGATAAAATGTGTGAAATGCATCAACCTCAAGAGTATTCAAATCTTGAATAGATACATTTACATTTCCTTTACTATCGTTAAAGAACTTTGCCTCTTGACCAATCAAAAAAGCAGTAGCAGTTGAATTTCCCTTTAAAAGAACCTCGATATCAGACATACGATAATACCGGTTAACCGAAGTATCGTAATTGACATTAAGATTCAATTTAAATTTCAAAATCAAAGCATTTGTAAAAGAGCCACTTTCATTTGATGCACCATAGGTTTTAATTAAAGAAATATCGTATTTTTTATACTCATTTTGAGTCGACTCGTCTTTACTATTAAAAATCGACATTGTTACCTTATTTAAACCAGAAGTTTTTGATACTTGTTTACAAGATGGATTATATAAGTAAAAATACAACTCTACATTCCCGTCACCAGAACATCCTTCCATAGAAGCGATAAAATAAATATTTTTATCGGTTGATTTATAAGGATAATCGTTCAAATTTATTGAATCAGCAAATACAAATTTAAAATCATCTGATATTTCACTTTGGGATAAATTAAAAGAATTTTGCGAATTCTCGGAAGCAAAGATGGAAATAGGAAAAACGGACACAAGCATTAGCAACGCAAATACAAAGCATATTATTTTTCTTTTCATTTTTACCTCATTTTCTAAAAAACAGGCTAACTATTAAATTAGCCTGTTTTTATTATTTAATAGTTACTTATTTACCGATGGTATAAAAGTCGCCAGCGCTTGAACCCTCAACGAGAACAGGACGGAAGGTTGCGTCAACATATTCACCAGCACAAACAACGATATATACAGTGCATGTTGTATCGTTAGTAGTAATAGTGAAGGTTGAATCCTCTTCCATATCTGCAATGATAGTTTCCTCGCCATTTACGATTGAAAGATAATATGTATCCTCATCCGTATTCTTAACGCCTGAGCTGATTGTATACTTACCAACCTCAAGAGTTACATCTTGGATAGCAATCATAACATCTGCCTCAGTCTTATTTTTACCCTCAACGGTAATCTCGCCTTCCTCTGATACAGTTATCTCAAGTCCATCATCACGCTTATCCTCAAGCGTATCGTTATATGCCTCGACATTGATAAGGTTATCGGGGTTAAGTTCTCTTACATCGAAATCAGTCCATCCCTTGGTTATAAAACCAAACAAAGCCGACAAGCCAACAGCAATTAGCACAGCTACAGCAATAATGCCAGCTTTATTTCCAAAAATTTTTCTTTTTGCCATGTTTTCACCTCATATTTTTTTTCATTTTATTAGCAATCTTAATTTTTATTGAGCAGTTTTTCCAAGAAGCTGAAGGATAATATCCATCTTAACCTTATCAGAGTATTGATCGGGCACGACCTTACATTCGTAAGTTACACCTGTATCCTCATCCTTAGAGAACACGATGTATGAATTATAAGAAATCATTTGACCCTTATTATTTGGATCTTCCATTTCGTTATGCTCGACACGAAGATCACAGGAAAGATTTCCGTTAAAAATAATATCGAGAATTTCATATACACCGATATCCTTAATTTTTTCCTTCTTAGGTGGAACAAGCTTAACCTTGAATTTTCTTTCTCTCGCCTCACCGGAAAGGAAATAATCAAATCCCTTTACACCTGACTTGCTTGTAAATTCCTCTCTTTGAATTTTAAGAATTACAGCATTGTTTTGTGGAGCTACAGCTTCAGCTACCTTTTCTTTCTTTTCTGACATTTACTTCACTTTTTTAATCCCTTCTTTTATTTTTGTTTTTTGCTCTTCCCGAGCTATTAAATTTTTGCGTAACATTTCATTCGGCATTGTGCCGATGCGATATTGACATGTGCACCCATCAAGAAATCGCTAAATATCTGCTACAATTAAAGCATAACAAAAAATTTTGCCATTTTCCCCGACCAAAAACGGACAAATACCCGACATTTACCCGACAACTTTTTAAAAAAACAAAAGGCAAGACCGAAATCTTGCCTTTATTCATAATAATTTTGCACAATACTCCAACAATTTTTTATGTAATCTTTCAACCGTTCTCAAAGCATAAGACAACTCTAAAGCCACTTTTTCCTGCGTCTTTCCCTCGACATATAATGCTTTATAGATTTTAAATAAATTTTCCGGAGCACCGAGCATAAGAAGGTCATATTTTTCGGCATTAACCTTAATTCGAATAACTAAATCATTTTCTTTAAGATCAGCAAGAAAATCCTTGCTCGAATGATAAAGTTTAACATCCTTTAATTCAGTTCGAATATTTTCAATAGTCATAACTCTCTCCTTACAACTGTGCTGTTTTATCAGAAAAATAAAGCATTTTCTCATCAAAGTTATACTCTTTGCTTATTATTTCTGTTAATTCCTTACAAGAATATTGAAATGGCAGTTCAAGCCTTTTAACAGTACAAAAGGCCAAATAATCAAAAGACCGAGAAAACCCCATATAAGAAAAAGAAGTGGCGGGAGGAGGACAAAGAGGAAGCCTTTTAAAAAATCTTATAAAGCGACTTTTCATAAGCCACAACTTAATATTAGCAATCAATTTCACCCTATCACCTCAAAAACTTTCTCTCAAGAAGTTCATAAACATTCTTTTGGACCACATATGAGCCTGGGAGAATATTTGTATAAGCGTTTCGCTTAAACTCCTCAAAGACCTCAACATAAGCCTTAGCCTTTATATCTTCCTCTCTTTGAGCAAGAGCCTCAAGCCTGTCCGCTACCTCGTCAAATAAAACATCGTGATAACCGACGCAAGCACCATTTGTCGTTCCACGCTTACGACACTCTACTACAAGTTCTCTTAAACTTTTAGGCATTTATATCACCCCTTTTCTTAACTTTTCTATCAGCCTCAACCATTCGCATTATATATTCATAATCACTACAAGAATGCTGATAACCTTCAGTCGATAAATATTCAAATTTATCGATGTAATGCTCGAGCTCCCTTGCGGTCAAATCCTTATTAAGAGATTCAATTTGACAATCTGAAATAAGCATAATCGTTTTAAACTTACCGTAAAGATATATCTTTTGACTTTTCAACACAAATCGGTCATCCTCGCGTATACGCGCTGCTGTTGCATATTCTTCGTTAATTATTTGATCTATATTTAATATTTCAGTAGTTATTATATTAGTATTTAATTGTGGCTGATTTTCCATATCTGGAAAATCGGTATATGGAAAACCGGGATATGGATTTTCCATATCCCGAAAATCGGTATATGGAGATTTAGGAAACTCGTAAAACACATATGTAAATCCAGTTATTCGATTTCGTTCCCCGAATGTTCGCTCTCTTTCGAGATACTTGAATTCTTCAAGCTCCTTGAGGGCGGAAGCAACAGAAGCCTTGCCTTCCTTGCAAATAGTCTCTAAGCCTTTAATGGAGTAATCCCATTTTTCGGGAAGTGAAAGAACAACGGAAAGAAGCCCTTTTGCCTTAAGAGAAAGGCGTTCATCCCTTAAATGATAATTTGACATTACGGTAAAACCCTTTGTCTTTTCAACCCGACAAATCATTCGTATAATCCCCCTTGAACAGTAATTTCGGCAACATAGCCTTTGCAAAGCCCACCGGAAAGGCTAAACTCAACAGATTCATTGAAATATAATGTAAAATATCTCGATTTTAAAAAGTTCGATAAGGTTGATTCAATAACCAAACGGTCACCTTTTATCTCAATATTAAAACAAATTCGAGTATTAGGCTTTAATATATTAACCAAATCACAAAGTTTTGTCATCTTAAACCCCCACGCAAACGGTATAACCCTTTTGCTCGTTTCCCGAAATGTTAAAATAAGAAACATATGAATTTGATGCACCTTGAATAATAAATCTGCGCTCTCGAAGTAAAGAAACAGGACCCTCAAATTTTTTTACATAGTCAAAATCTTCACTCCTGGTATTTTGAACAAAATATTCAATGCGAACATCGTCTTTTAATACACATAATAAATCTTGAACTTTAATCCTCATGTTAACACCTACTTTCTACAAATTTAGGATTTTTTCCAAATCAAGTATAAAATCATCTATACCACGCAAAACATCTATCTTTCCTTTTACTCTATTTACAAGTTCATTTAAAACAGAATTTTCTTTATTCGCGTGTTCATTAAGAACTTTATAATTACTATCAAGAGCGAGTTTTATTTCATATCTTATCTTACGCAAAACACTCAAGACAGCATCATTTACTTTTCCATATCCTTTAGAAGCTAAAGCATCTGCAATTTCTTTTCTTTGCTCAGTATATAAAATTAATCCTTTAGGATTATTATCAAAAGCAACAATTTTTTTAGGAATATCATCAAATATACGCCACGAAAGTATAATTTGTTCATTTGTCATATTAACACCTACCTAGCGATAATTCTTTTATAAAGGCTTGGACCTCATCAGGCAAGCCTGTAACTCTAATTTTTAACATTTTAATCCTCTCCTTTGTCATCACGATAATATAAAACAATTTGCACCACTTGAATAGCAAGTGTTAATAACGATAAAGCAAGTAACAAATACCGCATATCAACATCTCCTTCCATCGGAACACATCCAATTCGCAAGCGCCGGAATGGAAACTCTCATACAACGACCACCTGTAGGCATTAAAGGTAAGGGATTTTTTGCACGCCTAACCCATGAATACGCAGTCTTTCTATCGACACCAAAAAAACTTGCAACCTCTTCGATTGATAAACTTGATTTGCCTGGTAACAACTCGCATATATAAGCAAGCGTTTCTCTGTATAAAACCTTTTCCATATTACCCCCTATAAATTTGTAAATATATCATATCGTGCAAGGACCTCATCGCTTAAGGGCCTTATGTTCCTATGAATAAACCAAATAATTTTACTTAACATCTTTGCTCCTTTCCAAAGGGCAGGGAATAGCCAAAGGCTCGCCAGATACACAAGCCTCATATTCCGGACATTGACTGCACTTAATCTCCTGGTCCTCTTTTTTTAATGTTTCTGCAACCTTGCTCTCAAGGTCTAAGAATGGCAAAAATTTACCTGTTTTTATTGAGCTTTTATTTTTCCTTTTTTCTGAATAATATTTTTTAATAGACTCTCTTTGCCTTCTTATTCCTTCAGGAGAAGATGGCCCAATAAAACAAGATTTTTTAATTTTTTTCATTTGAACCTCTCTCTCTCTAAAACAGATAAACACGACTCAAGATATCGCAATCGCTCAATCATCTCTATAACCGTATAAACCACATAACCAAAAGAAAGAGCAAGCAATATCACAGCTACAGCTAAAAATATCATAAAACCCTCCCTCAGCAATTTTGTTGCTGATTTTAATTAAAAAAAATAACATCAATAGAAGCATTAGGAAAAGCAAGTTTGAATTTATGCATAAATTTAGCAGAAACACCGGCTCTACCATCTTCCACTTTTTCATAAAGAGAAAGCGTATAACCTAACTTATCTGCCATTTGTTGTTTAGTAAAACCTTTTTCTTGCCTAAAATCCTTAAGCCTTTGAATGGACTTGTTCAAAAATCACACCTCCTGCAAGCAATTTTGTTGCGGTAATTTAATTATATACCGCAAAGTTGTTGCTGTCAAGAGTTTTTTTGAAAAAAGTTATTGAAAACCGCAATTTTTTTGCTATAATGAAATAAAAACGCAATTTTTTTGCGGTAAGGAGATAAAATGGCAAATAGAGCGAAAAATTATGCAAACATAGGAAACAAGATAAGAGAATTAAGAAAAAAGATGAATTTAACACAAGCCGAATTAGCAAAAAAACTTTTCAAATCGGAAAGTTCGATTCGAATGTGGGAATTAGGAAAATCCGAACCGGATATAGAAACACTGCAAAGTTTATCAAATATATTTAATGTTCCTATAGATTACATCACAGGGAACTCAAATGAAATATTCTTAGACATATCCAGCATTCCAGGAGCAATTCCATACAGAACAAAAAAACTCCCATTCTTAGGGAGTATAGCATGTGGAAAACCGATTTTTGCCGAAGAAGACTTTAATGGATATATTGATGTAATAGAAGGCATTCAAGCGGATTTTTGCCTGCAAGCCAAAGGCGATAGTATGATAAACGCTCGCATCTATGACGGAGATATAGTGTTTATAAAAAAACAAGAAACGGTCTATAATGGTGAAATTGCAGTAGTCCTTATCGAAGATGAGGCAACTCTAAAAAGAGTTTACTATTACCCAGAAAAAAACACTCTTATTCTTAAACCTGAAAATTCAAATTACGAAGATATGATTTTTACCGGCGAAGAACTAAACAACATTTCAATACTTGGAAAAGCAATCGCTTTCCAAAGTCTAATAAGATAAGGAGATTCATATGTTAAAAATTTTACTATCATCATTTTCCTCGAATGTAACTCCACCAGAACCAAAACCGGAATCTCCGATAAAATATATTATTATCGCAATAGTTATAATATCAGTTGTTATAACAGTATTGGCAATTATAAACAGGATAATAGAAAAAATAAGAAACAAAAAAGAAAAATTTTGCACAATAATCATATGCAACAACTGTAACACAATCGTATCTGAAAAAGATGTTTTTTGTCCTAAATGTGGAGTAAAATTAAAAAACGATATAGATATAAATTAGATTTATAGGCGCAGTTCGGCAGAAAGGACGAACTATGATTAAAAAACGAAAAGACGGACGACTTTTAAAAACAATATCTATAAACGGAAAGAGATATTATTTTTATGGAAAAACCGAAAGAGAAATAAACAAAAAAATATTAGAATTCAAAGAAAAGCAAGAAAGAGGATGCTTGTTTGAAGAAATAGCGTGGGAATGGTGGGATATAACAGAGCCTCGTTTGGCATACCAAACAAGAAGCTCATATAAAACACCCTTGAAAAGACTTTGTGAATTCTTTAAAGATAAACCCATTGAAGAAATAAAACCAAAGGATATATATTCATTCCTTTACGACCTCATAAACAAACGGTATGCACAAAAAACAATCTCAAACCATAAAATCGTTTGTAATAAAATATTTGAGCATGGCATACTCACGGGAAAATTAGAAACAAACCCATGCGTTTCGGTAAAGCTTCCAAAAGATTTGCAAAAAAAGAAAAGAGAATCTGCAAGCAACACCGACGAAGAAATAATTCTAAAATCAGCTCATATATGGCTATTCCCCTTTATAGCTCTTTTAACAGGAATGAGAAAGGGAGAAATACTTGCTTTACAATGGAAGGATATTGATTTTAAGAACAATATAATCTATGTTACAAAATCAATATATTACGAGGCAAACAAACCTAAAATAAAAAAACCGAAAACGGAAGCAGGAATAAGAACAATTCCTCTTCTTCAAGTATTAAAAGAAGAGTTGCTAAAGCATAAGCCAAAAAATACCGAGCATTTTATAATTTGCGATGAAAACGGTGAGGCAATAAGTAAAAAGGCGTTTAGATATAGATATTCTAAATTTCAACAAAGCACCGGTATATCTTGCACAGCGCATCAAATAAGGCATAGTTTTGCAACAAATGCCTTTGAAGCAAATGTGCCAATTAAATCGGTCCAAGAGATATTAGGGCATAGACAAATATCAACAACAATGGATATTTATACCGATTTTAGAAAGCGCTCATTTGATGAAGCAACCGTATTATTAAACTTAAATTTTAAAGTCAAGCAGTAGTCAAAAAGCCGAAAACGCTTTTGGCAAAAGGATTTGTTAAGAGTTCGAGTCCTTGCGCCCCTGCCAAAAAATCCGCATTCGAAAGAATGCGGATTTTTTTATCCAAGCCGTAGGCTTGGCATATCATCACGACGCAGTCGTGTATATCATCAGCCCCTTTGGGGCTGTATCTCATCACGCGTCAGCGTGTATCCTACCTGCGGCTTGATGGTATACAATGCTTCGCATTGATGATATACCGCAACAAGTTGCGGATGATATACACGCCTTCGGCGTGATTGAGATGCGAGAATGCAGAAAGGCTTTGTCCGCAGACAAAGGATCCTTGCGCTTTTCCCCTCGTCAAATCGCGCTTTTCCCCCTCAAAAGTTGTCAAAAAGTTGTCAAAGATCACCCCATTTTTAAAACAAATTTTTGATTTTGTATTGACAAATATGTAAAAATAAGATACAATAAAAATGTTAATTGATACCGTACAGATTAGCTGGTCAGGACAATTCAACCGTAACCGCTTCCATTAGCGGTGTGTAGTAGGAATTGTAACCTACATCGCCATAGCCTAACAAGCTATGGTATTTTTTTATTTTTATTCTTTTTTCTGCTCTTATTTATAAAAGAGAAAACTCTTCTTACTTGGCTATAATGGATATATTTTTGTGTATTTTGCACAAAAAATGGGGGGGGGGGATTTGTTTATTTGGCA